>JAAYFR010000276.1 GCA_012728155.1 Bacteroidales bacterium
AAATATTTTATAATTTAATAATTATGAGCAACAATCCCCAAATCAAACATGTAAGTGATAAGGGTACCACTATCAAGTCAATGATAATATTGGCATTGCTATTTTTTATCTTTGGACTGGTATCATGGGTAAATACCATTTTAATCCCTTATTTTCAATTAACTCTTCAACTATCTAATTTCCAGTCATATCTGGTTACATTCGCTTTTTACATCGCCTATCTCATCATGGCAATTCCATCCTCTTTCCTATTGAACAAGATAGGATATAAAAAAGGAATGATGTTTGGCTTATGGTGTATGGCTGTAGGAGCATTTCTCTTTGTACCGGCAGCCTACTGGCGTGTCTATCAACTATTTTTGTTGGGACTCTTTCTCTTAGGGGTGGGATTAGCTATCCTACAGTCGGCCGCCAATCCTTATGTAACCATTGTAGGTCCTATAGAGAGTGCCGCCAAACGGATAAGTATCGTTGGAACCGGCAACAAGTTAGCAGGTGTAATTGCCAATTTGATATTTGCCGCGGTGGTTATCCGGGAATCCGACAAAGTCCTTATGCGGGAGATTGAGGCAGGGAACTATACCGGCGCTGCTTTAGAAACTGCATTAGACACCCTGATAAAAGGAGTGATGACCCCTTACCTCATCCTGGCTCTTTTCCTGTTTATCTTCGGGATTGTAGTCCGTTACTCTCCACTGCCCGAATTAGACCCGTCGGTGGTCAACAAACAATCTGCCGAAGATGAGAGCTCGCACAAGTCTATCTTGCAATATCCGGCGCTCATCTTAGGAGTGCTGGCGATGTTCTTCCATATCGGCACCCAGATGATTGCGTTGGGAACCAGCATCAAGTATGCGGGCACGATGGGTGAAAGCCTTGCCGGCCCTGCCCAGAATATTCCCTCCTACACCATGCTGCTTACATTCTTCGGTTATTTCTTGGGGATTGCTCTTATCCCTAAATATCTGAAGCAACGAAATGCACTCTTAATCTGTGCATCTATCAATCTGCTCTTATCCATAATGATTATCACCACAGCGGGTACAGTCCAGTTCCTCGGTATCACTGCGGACATATCGCTCTGGTATTTGGTGCTGATGGGGCTCCCCAACGCGTTGCTCTATGCCGGTATCTGGCCGTTGGCAATCAACGGATTGGGAAAACACACCAACTTAGGCTCTGCTTTCTTGGTAATGGCGCTGTGCGGAAGTGCCATCATGCCTATTGTCTATAACGTTTTTGTGGAGATGAACGCATCATTATCTCCCTTTAATGCGATGAAGCGGGCATATTGGATCCTTATCCCTTGTTTTGCCTATATCGTTTGGTATGCTGCCCAAGGGTACAAAATCAAAACTTGGAAAAAGCAAAGCTAATGTGTCAGCGAGAGACGAAACCAACCTATTTGCACATCATTGCGAAAAATAGGGAATTAGTAATTTGTAATTTGTAATTGATATGAGAACTATTATAAAAAACGGGAAGATCATTTTCCCTGACAGGATAGAAGAAAATTTAAGTATCGTTTGCGAAAATGGAAAAATAGTAAGTATCGCAACACCCAACGAAATCATCCCCCAAGATGGGGATAGGGTCATTGACGCCCAAAACAGGTATGTCTCTTCCGGTTTTATCTATATCCACACACACGGAGGGGGCGGACACGACTTTATGGACGGCACAGTGGAGGCATACCTCGGTGCAGCCGAAACACATGCCCGGCATGGAACCACTGCATTGCTGCCCACTACCCTCACCAGCACCACCGAGGAACTCATGAAGACATTTGATACCTATAAAAAAGCGGTAAAACAGAACACCAAAGGCGCTAAATTCCTTGGACTACACCTTGAAGGTCCCTATTTTGCCTACAATCAACGAGGCGCTCAAGATCCCAAATACCTCAGAAATCCCGAACCGGAAGAATACAATCAGATCTTAGCGTCGTCAGACGATATCGTCCGTTGGAGCTTGGCACCTGAACTCCCCGGGGCATTAGAATTCGGCAAGGTGCTCACCGCCCGAAATATTCTCCCGGCCATCGCCCACACCGATGCCATTTATGAAGAAGTTGTTCCTGCATTTGAAGCGGGATTCACATTGGCGACCCATTTATACTCGGGTATGTCTACCATCACCCGGCGAAATGCTTACCGTTATGCCGGTGTAGTGGAAGCAGCTTACCTTATCGATGGGATGGACGTGGAGATCATCGCCGACGGAGTACATCTACCCAAATCTCTACTTCAATTTGTATATAAATTCAAAGGACCCGACAAGACCGCACTCTGTACCGATTCCATGCGGGGAGCGGGCATGCCCGATGGAGAATCTATCTTGGGTAGCCTTGATAAGGGACAAAAGGTGATTATCGAAGATGGAGTGGCGAAATTGCCCGATCGTACCGCTTTTGCCGGCAGTGTTGCTACCACCGACCGCTTAGTCAGAACCATGGTAAAGATAGCAGAAGTGCCATTAGTAGAGGCAGTAAGGATGATGACCTTAACACCTGCGCGCATGATGAAGATAGAGCAGCAAAAAGGATCTATTCAAATAGGCAAGGATGCCGATTTTGTTATATTTGATGATAATATTAATGTTTCACACACAATTTTAGAAGGAAATGTCATATACGGAAATTAACACAAGCACAACTACATTCACGAAAGGAATGTTAGAAGTAAAAATCTTCCAAACGAGAGAAGAGATGGGCAGAGAGGCGGCAGCCAATGTGTCGGATACAGTCCGAAAACTGCTCAGCGAAAAAGAGGAGATCAACATGATCTTTGCAGCGGCACCTTCGCAAAGCGACTTTATGAAGGAGCTGATTGCAGACAAGCGCATTCAGTGGGAAAAGATCAATGCATTCCATATGGATGAGTATATAGGGTTGGAAAAGGATGCACCACAAGGGTTTGGAAATTTCCTGAGGGAGCGTATCTTCGACAAGGTCCCCTTCAAGAGTGTCCATTATATAAATGGTCGTGCAGAGAATCCTGCCGATGAATGTGAAAGATACGCAGCGCTATTGACCCAATATCCTGTCGATGTGGTATGCCTTGGCATTGGCGAAAACGGCCACATCGCATTCAACGATCCTCCTGTAGCCGACTTCAACGATCCCAAGCTGGTGAAAGTGGTTGAACTGGAGATGGCTTGCAGGCAACAACAGGTCAACGAAAAACTGTTTTCAGCCATAGATATGGTGCCTACCCATGCGGTGACAATCACAATACCTGCCCTATTAAAGGCGAGCTATATGTTTTGCATGGTGCCGGCAAAAAATAAGGCGGAGGCTGTCTTTCATACACTAAATGACGAAATCAGTGAAAAATGTCCAGCCACCATCTTGAGGACAAAAAAAGATGCCATCCTCTATTTAGATGAAGAGAGCGCATCCCTATTAAATTAAAATTGCTAAAGTCTATCGTTATGAAACTAAAATTTATTTTATCAACTGTTTTATCCGGAGTTCTTTTGGTTGCCCAAGCACAGGTGAAGATCGGAATTATCGGCTTGGACACCTCCCACTCCACCGCCTTCACCAAATTTTTGAATGGAAAAGACAATAAAGAGGAGTTCAAAGATTTCAGGATCGTAGCTGCCTATCCATACGGGTCGAAAACCATCAAAACGAGTTACGACCGCATCCCCGGCTACATCGAGCAGGTGAAAGAACTGGGAGTGGAAATCACATCCTCTATTGCAGAGCTTTTAGAGAAGGTAGATTGTGTAATGTTGGAAACAAATGATGGCAATCTCCACTTGGAGCAGGCGTATGAGGTCTTCAAAGCTGGAAAAATCGTTTTTATCGATAAACCAATAGGCGCCAACTTGGCACAAGCCATCGCTATTTTCCAACTGGCTGAACAATACAATGTACCCGTTTTCTCAGCCTCCTCCCTGCGGTATATAGAGCAGACGCAGAAGCTGAGAAATGGCGAATTGGGAAAAGTGCTGGGAGCCGACTGTTATTCTCCCGCGCATCTCGAACCGTCGCACGCGGACATGGCATGGTACGGAATACATGGCATTGAAAACCTTTTCACCATTATGGGGGAAGGTTGTGTCTCTGTCAACCGTATGTCCTCCGAAGGGACAGACGTGGTGGTCGGACTTTGGAATGATGGCAGGATAGGGACTGTGAGGGGAGCAAGGACTGGAAAGGCTCCTTATGGAGGAACAGCCGTCACGGACCAAGGGGTTGTATCCGCGGGAACTTATGCCGGTTACGAGCCTCTTTTAAAAGAGATCTTGACATTCTTCAAAACCCGTGTTTCACCGATACCCGAAAAGGAAACTTTGGAGATATTCACCTTCATTGAAGCTGCCGACATCAGCAAGAAAAAAGGAGGTAAAATCATCTCTATGGAGGCGACCTATGCAAAAGGTGAAAAAGAGGCAAAGAAACTGATCCGCAAACTAAAATAACAAACGATGAAAAAGGGGTGGTTCATCTTCACCGTAGGATTGATGTTACTTTCTTGCGTAAAGAGGAACAATAACAGTTCCGAAGATCAGTCATTATTCACCGGAAAAGCGGGAGAGATAAAATTGATTGTCTTGGCACCTGGCCACTTTCACGCCAATTTACTCCAAAAAAGCAGCATCCCACAAGTGAACGATTCGGTATTTGTGTATGCACCGGCCGAAGATGCCGGAGTAAAGCAATACCTCTCGGCAATCAGCTCTTTCAATCAAAGGGCTACAGATCCAACAAACTGGGAGACCATTCTCTATGCCGATAATGATTTCCTGAATAAAATGATTCAGGAGAAGAGGGGGAATGTGGTTGTACTGGCTGGCAACAACAAAGAGAAAACCGAATATATTTTAGATGCGGTGAATGCCGGATTCAATGTCCTATCGGATAAACCGATGGCTATCAACCGAGAAGTTTTCCTCTTATTGGAAGAGGCCTATAGCAACGCTGAGACGAAAAATGTGTTGTTATACGACATGATGACGGAACGATACGATTTGCTGAATATCATTGAAAAGGAACTTATCAATGATGATGATTTCTTTGGAGAGCTGCAACCGGGAACATTGGAAGAACCAGCCGTCTATATGGAGAGTGTGCATCATTTCTATAAAGAAGTCTCCGGCACACCACTGATTCGTCCTGCATGGTATTATGATGTGGAGCAACAGGGAGAAGGGATTGCCGATGTAACCACCCACCTGATCGACCTGTTGTTCTGGAAATGTTTCCCCGGTCAGTCTATCAACTATGCTACCGATATCAGGAATATCTCCGCCACCCATTGGCCTACTGAAATTGAATTGGCACAGTTCGAAAAATCAACCGGAGAGACCCGCTTTCCCGACTACCTGCAGAAAGATGTGGAGAACTCTCTTCTGAAGGTGTACGCCAATGGCACCCTTCATTTCAATGTGAAAAATCGATATGTAGGAGTAAAAGTGATCTGGAATTATCAAGCTCCTGAAGGAGGCGGCGACACCTTTATGTCGGTTGTGAAAGGGACAAAAGCCATCCTTAAAACATCACAAAATAAAGAACAAAACTTCATCAAACAGCTCTATGTGCAAAACGCGAAGGAGTTGAATGAAGAGCAGTTCTCCGCTCATTTGCAAAAAGCGATCGAAAAAGTTCAGAAGAGTCACCCCTTTGTCTCTGTCTCACCCACCTCCGTAAAAGGAGAATATCTTATCAATATCCCTGTAGAACAGAGAGAAGGACATGAATCTCATTTCAAATACGTAGCAGAAAGCTTCTTCAGCTTTCTTGTAAAACGTGATATGCCTGAGTGGGAAAAAGCCAATACCTTGGCTAAATATTACATCACCACACAGGCGGTAAAACTGGCTGAATGATGGAATAATGGCAATTCCAAATCGGATTCCTCCTCAAGCGGCATCTATTACCGGAAGGACAATCGGGAAATGACCGATTTCCTACACTGTGTATTCGAATACCCCAATAAGTATTTGACATTACCGTATAGTGGTAATCTTGCATCCGGCAGGATTCTCGGGAGGGTTTTCATGGGATATCCGGATTGATCGGCACCGATTTTCCAATGCTCTCTTTCAATTCCAATGCGGGACAAATCGATGCGGTTACAAGGGAATAGCTCACCTAAGTAATCGAAAAAATGGCCTACCATCAAGAAACCGGGGAACA
Source organism: Bacteroidales bacterium (assembly GCA_012728155.1). GTDB lineage: Bacteria > Bacteroidota > Bacteroidia > Bacteroidales > Dysgonomonadaceae > Proteiniphilum. The sequence goes on from JAAYFR010000276.1 coordinate 6,149, forward strand.
AAGAGAACCTGCCCCCCCCTGCCAAACTACTGGAGAAAACAGGGCTAATTCATTAATCGTATGAAACGAGCATTAAAATGATTTCACCCAAGTTCATGAATTACGCAGTAATCGACGTAGTCAATATTGCGAGTTGCCTCCAGTTCTTATCTCATAGGAAGTCGGCGATTCTCGTTTCACTCGAATTGTCATACACCGACAGAAAAAATAAAATAATCGTATGAAACGAAGAACTTTTTTGAAAAATGCAAGTCTGACAGGCTTATCGTTATCAATCCTTCCAAGCCACACCATTTCAGGATTGGGTCATATTCCCCCCAGTGATAAACTCAATATCGCCGGGATTGGCGTTGGTGGTAAAGGAAGAGTCAACCTTAGAAATATGGTGGGACAAAATATCGTGGCTCTGTGTGATTGTGACTACGACTACGCCAGTGAGGTCTTCAAATCCTATCCGGAAGCCGCACGATACAAAGATTTCCGAATAATGTTGGAAAAACAGAAAGATATTGATGCAGTGATAATTGCAACTCCCGACCATACTCATACAGTGACTGCCGCAGCAGTAATGGAATTGGGGAAACATATCTATCTTCAGAAGCCTCTGACACATTCTGTTTGGGAATCAAGGTATCTTACCCAGTTAGCGAAAAAGACAGGAGTGACAACACAGATGGGGAATGAGGGTCATTCTGCCGACACAGTCTATGAAGTAGCAGAAGTAGTACAGAGTGGCTGTCTGGGAAGTGTAAGGGAGGCGCATGTGTGGACAAACCGGCCTATCTGGCGACAAGGTATGCCAAAGCCTTCTTTACAGATACCTGTTCCTCCCACTTTAGATTGGGATTTATTTATAGGTCCGGCTCCCATGCGCGATTATAATCCTGAATATCACCCATGGATCTGGCGGGGGTGGTGGGATTTTGGGACAGGTGCCCTGGGCGATATGGGTTGCCATTTACTCGATGCCCCCTATTATGCATTAAAACTTGGTCAGCCTTTTGAATTTCAAGCCTCCTCCTCCCTTGTCAATACTGAAAGTGCCCCTGTATCGTCAAAAGTGAGTTACAAATTTCCTGCAAGAGAGGATTTAGACAACTGCAAACTCCCAGAATTGGAATTAACCTGGTACGATGGAGGTTTGATGCCATCGCGCCCATATGATCTACCTTATGATGCCCCCA
>JAAYFR010000277.1 GCA_012728155.1 Bacteroidales bacterium
GACCAGGATCATCAGTGAAAATGCCCAATGGTTCGAAGAGCACTCCCCTATCGACGACCGATTCAAGAAAGAAGAGGTAAAAGGGATATCTGCCAAGGTGATCACGGCTGCCATGCTGGGCGGCGACTGCTATCCGGCTACCCCCATCGGTATCAATCTGCCGAATGCCGACTGGATCAGACGCGATCATGGCTCCAAATCGGTAACCATCGACAACATCACTTTTGCCTACGACAAAGCCGCTGAAGGAAATGGGTTCAAAGAGGAGTTCATGTGGAGCGATACCGAACGGGAATATGCTACGAAATATGGTACACTCACCGACAATCTCCATACCGACCTGCATGAATGTCTCGGCCATGGTTCGGGGAAACTGCTTCCCGGGGTGGATGGCGACGCACTCAAGGCCTATGGATCTCCTTTAGAAGAGACAAGAGCCGACCTCTTCGCACTCTATTACCTGGCCGATCCCAAATTAGTGGAGTTGGGACTCCTTCCCGACAACGAAGCGTACAAGACCGAGTACTACCATTACATCATGAATGGTGCCATGACACAGCTCACCCGTATTCAACCGGGTAAGGATATCGAACAGGCACATATGCGCAACCGGGCACTGATCTCCAACTGGGTAATCGACAACGGAAAAGCAGATAACGTGGTGGAACTGCAGCAACGCGATGGGAAAACCTACGTGGTGGTCAATGACTACGACAAGCTGCGAAACCTGTTCGGTGAGTTATTGACCGAAGTGCAACGCATTAAGTCTGAGGGAGATTATGAAGCAGGTAAAAACCTGGTAGAAAAATATGGTGTAAAAGTAAATGCCGATCTGCATAAAGAGATCCTGACACGTTATGAAGCACTCAACATTGCTCCCTACAAGGGCTTTGTAAACCCGGTTTACAAGCTCGTGACCGACAGCAAAGGCAAGATAACGGATGTAACTATCTCCTACGACGAAAACTATGTGGAGCAGCAATTGCGCTATTCAAGACAATATTCGGTATTGCCGCTGAAGAATTGATTGAAGCATCCATCAAAAGGAAATAATCAATAAAATGAGGGTGAAATCACGCAGGTGGTACACCCTCATTTCACTCATTCCCCCTTTTTCATCCAATCACCACTACCCGTCCCGATTTCCCGATAAATTAGGAGAGGCTATCGGAATCAATCAATCAGTAAATCAACGAACCAACTCATGACGTACAACGAAACCCTCGACTACCTTTACCACCAGATGCCCGAATACCAACGTATCGGCGACAAGGCCTATAAACCGGGACTCGACAACAGCCTTGCATTGGATCGAATATTCGATCACCCCCATCGGCAATTCAAAACCATCCATGTGGGAGGCACCAACGGAAAGGGCTCCACCTCACACCTGCTGGCTGCCATATTGCAGGCATCGGGATACAAAGTGGGACTATATACCTCTCCTCACCTGATCGATTTCAGGGAAAGAATCCGGGTGGATGGGGAGATGATCACCCGTGAGTTCGTGACAGATTTTGTAACACAGTATAGAGAACAGTTTGAACCCATCATGCCCTCGTTCTTCGAGTTGACCATGGAGATGGCTTTCCTCTACTTCGCCCAACAAGGGGTAGAGGTAGCGGTGATTGAAGTAGGTCTGGGCGGACGACTCGACAGCACCAATATTATCTCTCCCGATCTCAGCATCATCACCAATATCGGATTCGATCATATGAAGCAGTTGGGTAACAGGTTGCCGGAGATTGCTGCTGAAAAAGCAGGCATCATAAAGACATTTACACCCGTAGTGATTGGAGAGATGGGAAATACCGAAGTCGCCCAGATTTTTATCGATAAGGCACGATCGGTGAATGCTCCCCTCATCTTTGCAGAGCTCTATATGAACAATTTTAAAGCGGAGAGAAGTGATTCGGGATGGCATTTTCATGCTGACGGCTACCCGGATGTACAAGGCGAATTAAAGGGGTTGGCACAAGACAAAAATGCCCGTACGGTCTTAACGGCGGTGGAAATCCTGCTTGAGACAGGATACAGCATTCCACAAGAAGCTCTCTATCAGGGGTTCACCAATGTGACCACCATTACCGGATTGTCGGGCCGATGGCAACAACTGCAGAGTTCACCCAAAATTATCTGTGATATCGCACATAACGCGCATGGCATACAATATGTGACGGAACAGTTGAAATCAGAAAATTTCAACCGACTGCACATTGTGTTTGGCATGGCAAACGACAAGGATCTTGATCCGGTCCTTTCCATTTTACCCCAGAAAGCAACCTATTATTTTACGAAGGCATCGGTAGAACGCGCCTTGGATGAAAAAATATTGGCACAGAAAGCAGCTGCATATCAATTAAAAGGAAGAAATTTTAGCACCGTAATCGAAGCCATAGAAGCGGCAAAAGAAAACGCCGACAAAAACGATCTCATTTTTATCGGCGGTAGCTCCTTCATCGTAGCGGATGCATTACCGCTATTTATATGATTACCAGACTATTACAAGTCGGAAATTATGATTAGGCAGGAATTCTTCAAACTCTTTCGAACCAAACAGATCTGAAGTCTGAATATAAAATGCTACTGAAGGTTTCACTATGCCACCTTTTTTAAGTTGCACATCAAAACTGATCGTTTCTGTAAATATTTCACCCCCCTCATCATAAGTCTGCACAAAGGGAAGTAATTTCTGCACCTCATTTTGATTCTGCTCTCCAATAAAAACATACCCTAAGATAGCACCATCTTCATAGATAAATTCGTCCATTTCGGGTAATTCATATATCGCTTCATAACGATTCTCATTATCGTTCCAACGCCAATCTCCATTTTTACCCCCCTTAACAGTAATATTCACAATCTCCCAGTTGGTAAATGGAAGGTTTTTGTTATTCTCCTTCAACGCATCTTCGATCATCCTCCTTATCTGAGCCTCCGTCATATAATCATCCGGATAATAAGGCCCATCATCAGAACAGGAATATCCTACCACCAAAACAGCTGCAAAAAACGATGCTACAATAACTGTTTTAAATATACTTTTCACCATACAGATAGCTTTTTTAATTGGTTTTTGATAATAAAAGCGTAAATATAGACATTTTA
>JAAYFR010000278.1 GCA_012728155.1 Bacteroidales bacterium
ATGGAATACTATTCCCATACCGTGCGGAATCTGAAGGCGCCAATCTTCAAAATGCAGGATTGGTTGACCGGGAAATTGCCCAATTAAGAACGCTCTTCAACGAAGGTATGCCCATCTATATCGATGTGTACCTTACGGCACATTCGCGGCTGGGAAGCTCTACCCCCAGCTATGTAGAAGAGGTTATCCGAAGAGGGAAGGAACATGCCGATGGAGTGCTGATCTATACGCATCCCGATCCTCAGCAAGTTCCAAAGAAGTATGAGGTTGTAAAAGCTGGATTTGCTAAAAAATGAAATTATACACTTACTCTCCTGTAATATTATTGATGAGATGAATCCGAAAAATGTAACAAGACGATCTTTTTTGACGACCGTTACTGCTGGTATGGCTGCCGCAGCCACAGCAAATATAATAGATCCGTTAGCGAATATCTATCCGCAAACTGAAGCAAGAGAATCCAATAAAGCTGAAGAGTTGAAGATAGGAGTGTTTGACGTAGATGCAACTCCCCCTATTGGCAGCCAATTGACCTACGATCAAATGATCAACTCATCCGATTTGGGATTACGGGCAAAAGGGATCGTATTGACCGGAGCGGGGGCACCTGTCGTTTTATGTGCTATTGACTGGATAGGGATCTCCAACGAGTCGCAAGATGTTTTTAAACAATCATTGGCCATTGCGGCGGGAACTACCCCGGATCGAGTGGCAGTGCATACGGTTCATCAACATGATGCTCCTATCTGTGACTTCACCGCCGAGAAACTGCTGAAAGAGAAGAATCAGCCCTTGGGATGTTTTGACGGCTCTTTTGCAAGGGTGCTCATTCAAAATCTTGAGAAGGCAATCACAACCGCCATGAAGGGATTGCAGCCGATCACCGACATTGGACTGGGTAAAGCACCTATCTATGAAGTAGCATCCAACCGGAGGGTGGACATGGTAAACGGTAAAATAGGGACAATGCGAGGCTCATCGTGTAAAGACCCTGCCCTGAGAGCTAAACCCGAGGGGTTGATCGATCCCGACCTCTCAATGGTCAGCTTTTGGAATAACGATAAACCGCTGGCTGTCCTCAGCTTTTATGCCACACATCCCCAAAGTTACTACCGTACAGGAATTGCAAATCCCGATTTTCCGGGAATTGCCCGCTATCTACGCCAATTGGCTGTTCCCGGCGCGTTGCATCTCCATTTTAACGGTGCAGGTGGAAATATCGCGGCCGGCAAGTATAACGATGGCAGCCGCGAAATCCGCTTTCAGCTTGCGGAGAGAATGGCAGACGGTATGAAGCGGGCATGGGATAGTACCCAAAAATATCCACTCTCCGCAGGAAGTGTCAAATGGGTGACAGCTCCTTTGTTATTAACGCCAAATCCGGCAGTAGTTGATATTGAGAAAAATATCGCCACCGCCGAAGGTGCTTTTCTGGCGAATAATTTGGGGAGGTTAGGCTGGTATAAGCGCAGGATGGAAGGGAAAGCCATTGATATCGGTTGCCTTGCCATCAATGAAGCACGACTCTTCTTCATGCCGGGAGAGCTGTTCGTGGAATATCAGCTGGCGGCAAAAGCCATCGCCCCCGATAAATTTGTGGCGTTGGCTGCCTATGGCGACTATGGACCGTTCTATATCGGCACCAAAGAGGCCTATAGCGAAGGAGGATACGAAATACTCTCAAGTCCGGTTACGGATGATGCAGAAACAGAGATTTTAAAGGTGATTCAAAATATCAATGATAGATTGCAAAAACAATAGCAGCCATAATGAATATCATATCGATCCAAAATAATCTAACCGATCGAAATATGTTCAAATCATAAACCTACACCAATGTTCTTTCAAAAATTAAACTTTATGAATGGCAAAAAGAAATTAAATGTGTACCTCCGGCTCTCAACTCTCATTGGGATCGTCCTATTGTTTGCCTGTACAAACAAGCAGGCCGAAAGTACTGACCAAAGCGATCCTGATTCCAAGACAAACTCTGCTTTATCACAAGAGGTTTTTAATCCTTTAGAACACAATTACAAGCTGGTTTGGCAGGATGAATTTGACGGGGATCAACTGGACTTGACTAAATGGCGACATAGAGGTACCGGACCACGCCGAATTGGTTATAACGACCCCAAGATGGTCAAGGTGGAGAATGGAAACCTGCTTTTGATGTATGACATCCAGGGAAAAGACAGCATCATGGCAGGCGTGGTTGGCACTCAGGCTACCTATATGACGAAGTACGGCTATTTTGAGTGTCGTGCCAGAATGCAAAGGAGCATCGGCCCCTGGGCAGCTTTCTGGATACAGTCGCCCAGCATTGCACAAGGTGAAGACCCGGGAGAATATGGCGCAGAGATTGATATCTTTGAATATTTCAGGAATCCACCTCCCGACCAAGATAAAACAACACATTGCGTGCATTGGGCTTACGGGCCAAATCAAAAATCGATAGGTGCAAGAACCAGCACCTTGGAAGGGATAGGCGAAGGGTTCCACACCTATGCCTTGGAATGGACCCCTGAGAAATATGCCTTTTATATCGATGGACTGAAATTCCACGAAGTGGAAGAGGGCATCTCTCACATCGAACAATACATGATTTTGAGTATGGAGATCCCCGCCACGTTAGAAGCCCTCAAAAAGGCGTGCGCTCCTGATACGATGATGGTTGATTATGTAAGAGTATATCAAAAATAGACCAACCGGGGTGGGAGTTCTGAAATTACAACTTCATCTCCCACCCTTTTTGATACTTTCTGCTCCAAAGTTTATTCGCCGTAGAGTTATTGATAATTCTACCGTTTTCGGGGTTGGTTCTGAAGGTTGTCTTTGTGCGTTGGGAAATATTACCTAAATGAGCCAAGGTGGTGCTGATACAACCCACATTGATATCTGCATTCAACGCAGTCCCTTTCCTAATACCGTCGAGAAAGTTCGAAAAATGAAATGAATCGAGCTTTTGAGTGGGATTCATGGTGTCACCTGCCTTAAACGACATCTCACTGGTCACATCTTTCACTAATTTATTCTGCAGGTCATATATCTTGTATGCATTTCCACCGGTAATCACTAAGGAGCCCGTTTCTCCATAAAAAGCACAACCCACCGAAGAGTCTTCAATATTTCTTGCATTACAACTCCTGCCTTCCCATGTAATCAACTTGTTATCTCCATATTCGAGATTTACCACCTGCGTATCGGGGAATTGCCAATCATCATCATAAAGATACCTTCCTCCCGACGAATTCACATGGGTGGGGTATGTCAGATCCATTCCCCAACGAAGAATATCAAGAAAATGTACGCCATTATTGCCTGCCTCACCGGTTCCCCAATTATAGAACCAATGCCAATGATAGTGGAGAAAATTATCCTTATAATCGGCCACCCTCGGTGCCGGCCCCTGCCAGAGTTCCCAATCAAGCCAGTCGGGCACGGCAGTCACCTTGCCTCTTCCAATAGAAGGTCTGTTATTCGCATACCACGCTTTTCCAAAATAGACCTTCCCTATTGTGCCCCCTTTTACCTCCTCAATGGCGTTGATCACGTTGGGCCATGATCTGCGTTGCATACCGGTACCGGCAACAATATTATATTTTTTTACCGCCTGCATCAAGATTTCATCTTCGGCAGGATTATGGCTGGTCGGTTTTTCCACATATACATGCTTCCCGGCCTTCATAGCCATCAGGGCGGCAGGCGCATGCCAATGCTCCGGGGTGGCAATGAAAACGGCATCCAGATCTTTTTTCTCTAAGAGCTTCCTGATATCCTTCTCCCCTGAGGGAATATTTCCGGCGATCTTCTCCACATTGGAGATGCATTTTTCCATTGCCCGTTTATCTACGTCGCATACGTAAGCTATCTCACAACCTTTCTCCAGTGCAAACCCTCCGGACAATGCATTCCCCCGTGCATTCACACCGATGGCACCCATCCTTATCTTTTCATTGGCTCCAACAATGTTGTGATAACTCTTCGCACTAAACCCGGGCAATACACCTCCGACAGATACGGCGGCGGTACCGATCGCGACATTTTTGATAAATTCTCTTCTTGTTGTCATAGTATCTATAGTTTATGAGATACAAATTTATAAAAATTAATCTTGCTTAATCCTCTGTTTACGATTCTATATCATCAAAAAACGCAAATATTTCAAGATAAGAACCGAAACGGTCAGCAACTTGGGAGGAATCGGAGTTTAAAATAGCTTTTTTAATACCAATTACGATCCACGATAGCGTTCCATATGAACGTCAAGATGAAGCTCACGCTATAATGAGAAAAATCTTCCAAAGTAATTTTGGAGTGATTCCTACATTTGAAATTTCAAGTCTGTAAAATTAACAATCAACTTTACTGCATACCAGTTATACATCAAAACCACCTTTAATGATAAAGTCTTGTAAGATGTTTTTTAATCTTATTCTTACTTTAAATGGCGGCAGCGGGCTACCTTCTATTTTATCAAAATAAGTTTTTGCTTTATCAATATTGGCGGACTCCCTGAGCTTATCAAAACGACCATACTCATTGATGTTAGTATCGTTAAGACCAGCATTCATCATTTTGCCAAGCTTCACCGGATCCAAATCAAAGAGCAAAGCGAATTTGTTGATCTGTTCGTTTTTAGCATTATATTGATAGCGTGTGATGTAGTCTTTTAGCGTTTTCCCTTCTTCGAGAACAGCATCTCCATTCTGAACATCGTGAAGAAAAATGTTGGCAAATTTCTGTTCTTCCTGTGGCAGCTTGGCAAAAGAACTATGCAGTTCATTCAGGATTTCATGTTTTTGCTCGGCAGTTAGATTTTCGTTTTCAAGCGATTTGAGATATTTTTCAAAACGAGAGTTTATATAGTCAGCATCAATTAATCCGGTGTTTCTTTCAACGATATGTGCATCTAACTCATAAGGAAAATTTTCATTTACGCCACCATTACCATCATCATCTCCATTGGTGCCGTCAGACAGCTCTTTGTAGCGTTGAACTAAACTTGCAAAATCTTCTTTGTCGAATATAGTTTGTATTGAAACGGGTTCATTAATCTCATTACTGTTAAATTGGTATTCGAGCTTTGACCAGTCGAAGCCTTGAATCTTGGCAGCTTCCAAATGATTGTTGAACTGCCTGAATAATTTTGCGAACTGACCACGAACGGGAAGTTCATCCGGAATACGTTCGAAATTATCAATATTAGCGTGATGAAACAGTGCACTAATTTCGTTGTAAATATCGTTTAGTTTTTCAAGATTGCTGTCCAGACGTTCAACAAAGAGCCCAAAAGCCTTATCTCCGGAGTACAGTTTAATGGCATCATCGATATTTTGTTTCATTCTGTACGGAAAGCGATAATAACGAATGGTACCAAAAGGTTTGTCGGGACCATAAAGTCTATTTGTGCGTGAAAATGCCTGAATGATAGCTTCGTATTTCAACACTTTATCAAGATAGAGTGTGTTAAGGTACTTCGAATCGAAACCAGTCAGCATTTGATCCACAACAATCAGCAAATTGATCTGCTTCTCCGGTTCTCTGGAGATGTACTTATGTTGTTCCTTATGCGCTAAGCGTGCAGCGATATCTTTCTTGAACCTGGCATGAGTAGACATGGTGTAGCTCTGCTCGTATCGATCGTTGTAATCCCGGATGATTTCAACTAAACCATCTTCTTTGTACGCAAAGTTCCCATTGTTATCGATGTTAGGATCGAAAAGCGCTGTTACTTTAAAACCAGGTTTTTTTTCTTTAAATATGCGATAATATTGAATGGCCTCTGCAATACTGCTTGTAGCAAATATAGCATGAAAAAGGCTGTTGCGGCTAAGTCTGTTCCAGTTTTCCAATATATCTTTTACCACAGCTTCCTGATGCTCGATACGCTCATATTGAGCACGGACTATGTAATCTTCTATACATTCAGCAACTTCGCTCAACATAGGTACTTGCGAAGCATCCATATATTTGTAATAGACCTTACTTTTTGCAGGATTCTCAAGTGCTTCCGTTTCGGTGATAGCTTTTGCTTTTTCAAGTGCAACGGCTTTTCTCAAATCAAGCTCTTTGTAAGTGAGTACCATGTAGGGGTCGAAGCCTAAAACGTTTTCATCGCGAATGCCGTCTGCAATGCTGTAACGGTGAAGTTCATTACCAAAGACAGTTGTGGTAGTACTATCTTTTTTCTGATTTTCGTCGTGAATTGGTGTGCCTGTAAAACCAAAAAGAATGGCAGCAGGGAATGTTTTTTTGATTGTAAGAAGCATATCGCCAAAAGTGGAACGGTGGCACTCATCCACAATGATAACAATACGCTTCGATGTCATTTTTTTCAAATCACGAGCTTTTAAGCCTTCGTCTTCATCCGAGATATTGCTCATTTTCTGAATAGAAGTAACAATAAGCGTGTCGGCAGGGCTTGTGCTTTTCAATTTTGAAATGAGTACACGAGTGTCTTCTGTTGCCTGAACGGTTTCGCTTTCTTCGGCAAAGTTGCGGTACTCGTTTAATGATTGTGTGCCTAATTCTATCCGGTCAACCAAAAAAATCACTTTGTCGGCATCTTTGGAATTAGCAATAAGTTGAGCGGATTTGAAACTTGTCATTGTTTTGCCTGAACCGGTAGTATGCCAAATATATCCGCCGCGATTGTTGTTTTGCGTCCAATCCGTTTTAGAAACTTTGTCGGAAATGGCGTTGGCTGCATAATACTGATAGCTACGCATTACTTTAAGAATACCGTCTGATTCATCGGCTACGGTGTAGAAGCCTATAAGCTGGTGTGCCATAGGAATGGAAAGAAGTGAAGCGGTGAAATCACGCCAGTGATTTATAGGCTCGTTATTAAAGTCAGCCCAATGAAAATAGTAGTCTTTATTGAAAACACCATCGGGACCGGGATTGGCAAAATAAACAGCGTTTGCCGGTTCCATGGCAACAAAAATCTGAACGAGTGAGAACAAACCTGTGAACACAGATTCATGACAGTATTTTTCAATTTGATTGTATGCTTGCGAAACCGGAACGCCACTACGTTTTAACTCGATATGAATAACGGGCATACCGTTAATAAGCAGCATTAAATCACCACGCCGATCGGGCAAGATAGGATTTGGTGTTTTGAATTGTGGTTGCTGCACAATTTGATAACGACTTTGACCCGCAGCAATTTCCTGACGGTCGTAAATTTTCAGGCTAATTTCAGTACCCAAGTGAGCCGGGTCGTCGGGATTATCGCGACGGATAGAAATGGTTTTACCATTGATAAATCCGTTGAGCCTTAGAGGGGTGCGCAAAGTGGTGATTTGCTCTAAGACTTGTTTCATTTCGGTATCTGTGAGCGGAGCATCATTCAGGCGGTCGATACCCCGATTGTTGTCGAAGAGAATGTTTGCCCAGTTGCGGATTAAATCATCTTCGGAAGGGTTTTTGATTACTTCTTTCTCCCAACCACGGGTTTGTAGAACTTCGATAAGAGCCTGTTCAAAATCGGCTTCACGTGTGAATGTCATGCTATGATTTAATTTAGTGGGTTATACAAACATTTTGTTAAGCAGTGCTTGTTTTAGGTTTTGTAGCTTTTCTATTTGGATTTTCTGAGAGGCAATTAGATTGTCTAATTGCTGAAAGAAGGAACCTATTTTGGTTTGTTCAGCAATTGTGGGCAAGCTAATTTTTGTCATTAATATGTTTTTATTATAGAGCCTTTTAATAGTACTACCTTCAAGCCCTTCCCACTTAACTACTGAGTAAAAATATTTTAAGAAACAGTTTTTTACACTACCATCATGCACTAACCATACAATATTAG
>JAAYFR010000279.1 GCA_012728155.1 Bacteroidales bacterium
ACATAGAAGAGGGCGATGCGCTCACGAAAGGGCAACCGGTCGGTCAGATCGATACCGCGGAACTGTCACTGCAGAAGATCCACCTCGACAATCAAATTGTGAATCTCCGTGCCTCGTTACCGGATGTGGGACTACAGATCGGGACGTTGAAAGAGAAAAAGAATGTCGCTGAAAAAGAGTACCTGAGGGTTGATAGATTGGTGCAATCGGGTGCTGCCGACCGAAAAAAACTGGACCAGATTGAGGATGAGCTGGCGCTTGTAGACCGGCAGATTGCTGCCGCATTGTCGTCACTGCACCGTGAAACGGCTGCCATCCTCGCCCAGATAGAAGCACTCGAAATGCAACGCGATATCACTACGCACCGCATCCAAGAGTGCGCTATCGTGAATCCCGAGAAGGGAAGAGTGGCGTTGCAATTTGCCAAGAGGCACGGATTTACCGCTTCCGGGCATCCACTCTATAAACTGATTGACACTGGTGAAATGACCCTCCATAGTTGGTTTCCGGGAGAGCTGCTTCCACAACTCTCAATCGGAGGTGAAGTGAAAGTGGCCATAGACCACCCCGACGGGAAAATGAAATATCATGTCGGGAAGATCTGCCATATAGCCGAAAAACCGGAATTTACACCCAGTCAGGTGCAGACCCGGCAAAACCGGGCTCTATTGTTCTATCATGTGAAGATCATCGTGACAAATGATGGTACGATTAAGCCGGGGATGCCGGCCGAGATTTATCTCCTGAATTTATCCCCTGAGGAATGATTGAGGCGCGACACATATCGAAACATTTCCGCAGCCGGCAGGTTCTGTGCGACTTGAACTTTTCCGTCGAAAAGGGTGAGATCCTGTGCCTGGTAGGCGCTAACGGTGCGGGGAAGTCGACCCTCTTCAATATCATCGCCACGCTTGACGATGAATATGAAGGTCTTCTCCAAATCCGCGGGGTAGATATACGGGAAAATAAACGGCAGGTGAGGGAGATCATCGGCTATGTGCCGGGGCGGTTTTCCCTCTATGGCGAGCTGACCGTCGCCGAGAACCTCTCCTTTTTTGCGTCGGCTTATGGTTGTAATCCATACGAAGCACATCAGCGTTCTTCCGGCCTGTGGCGCCATCTGGAGGCCTCTTCACGCAAGCAGGCCAAATACCTGTCGGGCGGGATGAAGCAGAAATTGGCAGTATGCTGTGCCCTGGCGCATGACCCGCACCTGCTCCTGCTCGATGAACCGACCACCGGGATTGATCCCTTTTCGCGCCACCTGTTATGGGAAGAGCTTAGATCGCTCCAGAAAAGTGGGATGACCATTCTTGTCAGTACGCATTATCTCGAAGAGGCGGCTATTGCCGACCGTGTTTTGTTCATCCATGAAGGGCGACAACTGAAGCTCGGTCCCCCCGATAAGATAGTGGCTTCATACCCCCGGCAGCTGTTTGCCCTCGGTGGGTATCCCGTACAGCCATTGTTTCACTCGATGAAAGAGCTGCCGGGCGTCATCAACTGTTACATCCGTGGCGAGCATGTTTATATCACCGTTGACGAAAATATTTCGCTTGAGACGATAGGGGTGTTTGCGGCCGGGAAAGGCTACGAAAAAGTGGAGATAGCACAGCTCCCGGCCGACATGGAGGATGTCTTTATCGATTGTCGGGCCACGAATGGAGGGGGGAGCATCTCATGCTGAATATTCGTACCGATAGGCTAACGCGCGATTTCGGCACACTCAGGGCTGTCGATAATGGCTCGATTGAGGCCGGCCGGGGTGAGATCATCGGCTTGCTGGGTGCCAATGGCGCAGGCAAATCGACATTGATACGGATGCTTTGCGGGCTGGTAAAGCCCACTTCCGGAAGGGGTGAAGTGGTAGGGTTTGATATCGTCCGGCAAGGAGCGAAGATCAGACGAAAAATAGGTTATATGGGGCAGCAATCGACGCTGTTTGAAGATCTGACCGTACGTGAGAACATCGAATTCTATGCGGCCGTTTACGGGATGAGCCGCCGCGAAACCCGTAACCGGATGAACGAGTTGATGCACGATCTCCGTATTGGGCGCTATGCCGATAAACGGATAGCCACCTTACCCTCGGGCTGGCGACAGATGTTGGCTTTCTCAACGGCGATGTTGCACCGTCCCGAAGTGGTTTTCCTCGACGAACCGACCAGCGGCCTCGACGCCATCAGCCGTCGCGAGCTATGGAACCGCATCTCTCTGGAAGCCGGAACAGGCACGACCGTGATGGTA
>JAAYFR010000280.1 GCA_012728155.1 Bacteroidales bacterium
CTCTTTTATCTGATTGAATACCGAGTTGTCCACCCTTGGTTGCGTCCATCTCAAATAGAGAAGTTGGAACAAGGTCTCCATATCAGCCGGTACAGAGGATGCCGAAATGCCGGAGCGTGTCTTATCTATCAGGAAACGGACGGAGGCCGTATTGCCAGCGAGAAAATAGGATAATTCGTCTCTGGAAAAATTACCGGCCCCACTTAATCCGATGATGCCGGCCGTATAGTTTCCACTCACATAATTGGCTGAATCCACGGCATACAGCCCTCCTTTTCGGAATCCGGATAAGAGAACCTTCTCCTTCTCTTCGGAAGAATATTTATAAAATACTCTTGCTCCGTTCGACAAGATCAATTCATCGATATCAACTTCCGGGATATGTCTTTTTGATACAATTTTTCCGCCTGAAGGAATCTCGTTGAGTAGTTCACTTCTTATCTCAATCTCTTTCGCATAAGGATAAAGTTTCTTCCTCTTTATATTTGAGAGGATGGTAAAGATAGAATCACGAAGAAGGGTTTCGTCGCCTTCCGTCTCAAAAGAGGTAAGCAGAAAATGTGTCTTATCCCAATCCATCGTTTTCTGCATATAGTGGACTAACGAGGTGGAATCTATCTTTTCGATGTATTTTTGAGCCAATCGGAACTCTTCCTTCGGGGTGACAATGGTATTTCCAGTAAAGAAATCGGAATAAATTTCATTCATCAGGTTGATGGACTGCACAGGCGCTTTTGAATAGGCCTTTCTTTCGAGTGAGGCAAGGTATGACTTTTTTACTCTCTCTATCTCTGCCGATATAAATCCATATCGGTACATCTGTTCCAGGTGATCTAAGAACTGACCTGCACCCGAAACAACCTTATTGGGTTGTAATTCCACCGAAGTTGTCAATACGCTTTTTTCATTCAGAAATGAAGAGAGGCCGGCACTTGCTTTGTTATAATCGGGATGGTCGAAAGAGAATGTATTCAATCGCAGAGAGAACAACCTGTTCAAAAGAATTCGCTGAAGGTAAGCGGGGTAATCTCTCTCCTTTTTAACCGGGGACAACAGCGGCATTAGTTGTAATCCGACCAACTCGATTTTATCGAAAGAGTCGTCTATTACACTCTTCAGCTCCATCTCCCTGTAATCGGGAATGGCGTAATCGGGTAGTCGCCTCTTCTTTCCGTGATAGCCGCCGAATTTCTCTACAATGGCTCTCTCCACGGCTACCGCGTCAATATCTCCCGTTACGGCCACAGCCATCAGGGAGGGATGGTACCATTCGTTATAGAAATCGCGTAACTCCTGATGCGGAAAATTCTTGATCACAGCCGTATCCCCAATTACAATCCTCTGCGAGAAGTGTGAATTGTTGAGCAACTCCATCAATAAAGCGTTCTGTGCATCGAATTTTGGTCCCGTTTTAGACAGCCATTCGGACAGAATGACTCCTCGCTCGTTCTCAATTTCCAAGCTATCCAACAACAAGCCGCCGCACCAATCTGCCAGGATTGTTATCGTAGAATCAACCACTGACGGATCATTGCTGGGCAATTGTAATTTATATACTGTCTCGTTGAATGAGGTGTGCGCGTTAAGATCTTTCCCAAAACGGGCCCCTTTGGATTCAAGAAACCGGACCAGCGAGTTCCCCGGGAAATGCTTGCTCCCATTGAAAGCCATATGTTCTAAAAAATGGGCTAATCCCTTTTGCGACTCTTTTTCATATATGGAACCTGACTTTATAAAGAGCCGATAGACAGCTTCCCCCTTGGGATAATCATTGGGAAAGATATAGTATGTGAGTCCGTTGTTGAGCTCTCCCTCGATAAGTCCGGGATGCCGTTCTATCCCCTTTGCGGAAGCTCCCGCCACAATAAGGAACAGACAGCAGAGGAATAATATGAAAGAAAAAAATCTATTAATCAATTGCTCTTATCTTTTTAATGACAACACTTTTTTTATTCCGATCGGGTCCTGGATAACCCAATAGATAATTGGTATTGCTGCCGGTAAGTTCGATAGTGATGGTGTTATCTTTCGATTCGTCTAAGCTATCTGAAATGATAGGAGACGACAAATCTTCAGGATTCTCATGGATGGCTGTACGAAGCCATCTGATGCGGATAGGCATGTCGAAAATATTGGGATAAAAAGTCAAATTCTCCCCTTTGGTGATTATCTCATAGTCACGTCCGGCAACTAAACCGTTGCCAACGGTAATCGTATACTCTACCACGATCTCCTCCGTGAAGGTGTATCCGTTTATATATACCATATACTCCCCGATAAACTGCTGATCGGAGTTGATGGTGCCCTCGTGGTCGGATCGAAGAGCCTCAACTGAAATAAACGGGGTGTCGAACAATAGGTTTTCATCGCTACAGGACGGCAGGAAAAGGAGCAGTGCCGCAGCCGAACATATGATTGTATTTCTCGCTCGTTTCATCTTTTTTTATTATGTTTTAATCGTTTACGATAGGGTTTCCTGTCATATTCGGGTTGATGTCCAATTCACGTTGTGGAATGGGTAGTACGAACAGGTGGTTTGGGTAATCCAAACGTTTGACCGATGAGCTTGTTTCTTCGCTTCTCACCATATCCTTCTTCCATCTGTTCAGATCAAATAAGAGGTGCCCTTCCAGGGAGAGTTCTTTTATCCGTTCTGTCTCAATGATTTTTCTCAACGCGGATATATCCGCATATTCCAAGCTAATCTCATCCGGTTGCTTCTTATGAGCGCGTGCCACAATTGCCTTTACATCTTTAGCAGCCTCGGCAAGATCATTGTTGTTCAGATGTGCTTCGGCACGATTGAGATAGATCTCTGAAACACGTAAGACAATCGGGTTGAAATGAATATATTCAGGATCATTGTTGTCGGTTATATTGAATTTTTGCGATGCATAATAGGTTATCCCTTTATCCGATGTCTCTTTTTTGATGAGGTTGCTGAATCTTATGTCATCCGGATCGTTATCGAATAAATGGAGATAGATGCCGTCCATCAAAGCAGTAGGAACCATGAGATTCTCCCCTTCTCTACTCATGTTAAATAAATTTAGTAGCGTTTTTGACGAGTTCTGCGCTCCGTTAAATCGGAGAATCACCTCTGTCTCATTGTTGGTCAGCGCAGTAAACATGGATAGGTAGTCTGACGAGTCGGCCAATTTGAATTTGTCGAGTACATAATCTGAATAGCGAATGGTATTCTCCCAATCCTCCATATACAAATAAACCCGTGAGAGCAAAGCATAGACAGCTGTTTTACCGGCATAATATTTTGTTTCCTCATTCTTGTTGCCAAAGAGTGTTTCGGCTTCATTTAAATCGCCCACTATCTGTGAGAAAACCTGCTTCACGGAACTGCGGGAAGGCTTGCTCTGCGGCTCCAGCGATGTGATTACAATGGGGATTCCGTCATGAGATGCGTCGTGCGTGTAGTTGTAGGGCTGGGCATAGAGGCGACACAGGTTAAAGTGGCAAAGCGCCCTTAAAAAGAGGGCTTCTGCCTTTATTCGTTCCAATTCCTCTTTTGAACCAGGAAATTTTTTCAATAGCGAAGGTTGGTATTCAATAATATTATTGATATTCGCCATTATTTCGTAGATCGTACCCCAGTAACCCGAACTGGTGGGCATCATGGTGTAGTCGTAGATATTTTTTATTTCCGACTGACTTACCGATTGAATATCCAGGTCTATCGTGTTTCCTGCCAGATCGGCATAGACATAAAAACTACTGCTATACAGATTGAACATTTTATAGTAGGCTCCCGCATGGGCTCCGCGTATGCCGGGCATGTCAGAAAAGGCAACCGGTGTAACTGTCCTGCCTACGGGATAGACTTCTAAAAAATCGCTACAGGAGTGTAGCTGTATGCATGTCAGTAGTGCTATTGTTATTTTTATTATCTTTTTTGGTTTCATACTCATTTCATATGATTATTTCATTTTTTCTGTCGGTGTATGATTTATACATTATATCTTGCTTTTTTACCTTTAAGTTTCAGAACGACATACTCAACGACATTGAGTAGGTTGTTTCCAAAGGATAGCCACTCATCGACTGTCGGTACGAATTAAGTTTCGATTTATACGGAGTGATAATAGCTATGTTATCCACAATCAACGATACCTCTCCGCTATTGATTCCCCAGCGGTTCAGGAATGATTTCGGAATGTTGTATCCAAGCACAATATTCTTCAATTTCAAATGCGTAGTGCGGTAAAGAAAACGGGTCGAGTTCATAGTGGAATAGGTGGATAACCCCCAATAAGGCTTGGGTGAGAGGGAAATATCTCCCGGTTTCTGCCATCTGTCCATTTGATTGATCGATTGGTTTTGAGACATAATGTTCAGTCCATCCGAATTGACGTCCCGACTAAAGGAACTAAAAGAGTATCCTCCGATCACATAACTCATCAACATGTGAAGAGCAACGTTCCGATACCTCAAATTACTTGAAATACCTCCGGTCAGATCCGGAATGGTAGATTTATAAGGTACGGCGTTATTACTACTATATACATTGGTGATATTGCCGTTTGAGTCGTACCACAGAGGTTCGCCATTCCGCGGATTGACGCCTGCCCATCGAACGATATTGAGTGTGTTCTTATCATATCCCTCACGCCATACGATGTTGTTGCTTCCCAAGCGGGCTACATTGAGGGTGAGTATCTTATTTGACGTATGAGACATGTTGAAAGAAGTGAACCAGCTGAAATTCTCTTTTTTTATGTTCTCCGACTCAATATTCAATTCCACACCGTTGTTTCTCATGCTACCGATATTGGTGTCGATGGATGATTGCCCGGTTGTAAAAGATATAGCCGTATTACTCAGCATATCTTCGGTACGCTTGGTATACACCTCCAATTCAACAGAAACACGGTCCAGCAAGCGGAGGCTCGCTCCAACATTGGTAATGTAGGAGGTCTCCCAGCTGAGTGTTTTGTTTCTGATACTTCCCATGACAGATGCCGGCTGTCCGTTGTAACTATTTCCGTAGGTATAGGTTCCCCGTGCTTGGATTCCCCCCAAGCGGGAATTTCCGGCGGTGCCATAGGAAGCTTTCAGTTTCAGTTGGTTGATAGTTTCACTCTTGAAAAACGACTCCTTGTGAATGTTCCATGCCACACCCGCTGAGCCAAATTGCGCCCAACGCACATCTTCACCAAAATCGGAGTTCCCGTC
>JAAYFR010000281.1 GCA_012728155.1 Bacteroidales bacterium
ACGAGTGTTAGCCTTCGCCAAAGAAGAGGGTGGGGTAGCCTATGCGTATAAAAAGATGAGATCGTTGCTCGATGAGGGAGAAGGGATTGTTGCCGCACTTTCTATGGATGATCAGTATAAAGAGCTTTTGGGTCATCTGCTGATCTATTTCAATGAGCGGAAGCATTAAAAAAAGAGAGCGAAGCTGTCATAGCCCGCTCTCGTTTTTTCTTCCGTCTCTTCTCTCTTATTGGATTTCGATCAGTTTGGAAACCGATACTTTTTCTTCTTTCTGGGTAGGAATTTCAACGGTCAGCACACCATTTTCCACTTTTGCCGATATCATCTCTTTTTCTGCATCGTCGGGGATTATCATCCTCCGTTGGAATTGAGTGTAAGAGAATTCACGTCTCAAATAGGCGCCCTTTTTGTCTTTCTCTTCCTGTTCGTTTTTCTTCTCAAAAGAGATCACCAGGTTATTATCCTCGTCGATCCTCACTACACAATCTTCCTTGGTCATGCCCGGCGCAGCCACCTCCACTGTGAAGCCATTTTCATTTTGCTGGATATTGATGGCAGGCACTGATTTGCTACTGTTTTCCATCCATTCATTCCCGAAAAAATCGTTGAACACACTCGGTAACCAGTTGTTTGTACGTCTTACAATTGCCATAATTTTGCTCCTTTCTTTAATTATTTGTTTTTGTATTATTGAAAGGGCAAAATTGATGCCGCTTGGAATTCATCTCGTTTTGGAGTGAATTTCCGACAAAATGGCTTATTATGTTTAAAAAACAGGCTGAATCGCAGGAATTTAATGACGAAATGACATATTCCCCCATATTGTATGATAAAAAAAAGACCATCCTGGTAGGGTAGGATGGCCTCTTTTATAGAAAGCGATTCGTTGGATCAATTATATGTCAAAAGCGATTTCTCGGAGATTTCCGCTTTACTCTTCACCGGAACCAGTGTGAAACCCCATTGGTAATCCTGATTGGCGGGGATGCTGTATTCGGGTAGGGGACGTGCACCCCAGCTGTTGTAGCCCGCTACGCCCTGCTGTTTCATGTCGATAGATACCTCCACGAAATCCTGCGGTACAATATCGTTGATATGGGTCTGCCGGCGAAGTTTGTTTTTCGCCTCCTCATCGGAGCGGGATGCGATCTCTTCGCTGCTGAAATTGTTCCATTGATAGGGTCTGTTGTTGGTCTCTTCCGAGTCGAAATCCTCCACCCTGTTGCGTAGTGCATTGAATCCTATCGTATTGTCGGCAACGATCATTAACCCACCCTTTCCGTTGGTAAGTGCCACCCATCGTGTGTCTGTTCGGTGGCCGTTCTCCTGCGGCCGTACATAGGGGAAGTAATTCTCTTCTGCGGTAGTTTTGTATTGACCTACTTTTGAGCCGGATGCCCTGTCGATATAGTTTTCTCCCGGTCCGCGTCCAAAATAGGATATCTTATCCATTGTAACAGGCAGTCGGAATCGCACGCCGATACGGGGCACATTCAGTGTGGAAGAAGCTTTACGGGCAGCGGATGCTTCCGGGGAGAAAGTAGCCGTGAGGGTAGCTTCTGAAGCGGTGACCGTTGTCTCTTCCATATCTGTGGAATGGAACTGCAGGTCTACCTTCACGATCCCTGACGGATAGATCTTATATTTTACCGTGTATAGATTTCCGGCAGCAAGCAGATAGGTGGCTTCCACCACAATATTGTTGCCCTCCGGATAACTCTTGCAATCGGTCACGTTGAAATTTTTGCTCGACTCTTTCCACACTTGCAGTCGATGGGGATTGCCATTTCCATAGTCGTTGTCGTTTGGGGCACGCCAAAAATTAGGTTGAACCCCAAATCCTTTGTCGAAATAATTGACACCATTCACCTGATAGGTGGTAACCATGCCGCTTTCCTTGTCGAAGATAAATTCCAACCGCGACGAGGTGACACGGATCTTGTTTCCGGTTTGATTCACCTTCAGTGCCGGGTTGTTGTTGGCGACATAGATCTGTTTTGGCGAGGATAGGGGCAGTTTGAACTGTTCTATGGCTACGATATATCCGGCGGGGATAAGGGGTAGTGCTTCCTTTAGCGCCACTTCGAAGTTGACAAAGAATTCAGAGCCGTTTTTGGGTTGGAGTTTTCCCAGCGGTATGGTTACTTCTTTGCTCTCTTGTGGCGACAGGGATAGTTGCAATTTCTCTGAGGCAATCTCATTCCCATTTTCGGTAATAATATACCTGAAGGTGTACTTCTCCGTATTGGAGAAGTATTGGCGGTTCGTGATTCGGAAGGTTCCTTTCGACAAGTCGATCGCTTCAAATCCGAAATTCTGGTATACATATTTCACTTCGGCGAGGGCAGGGTGGGGGTTGCGGTCGGGATTTACCAGCCCGTTACAGAGGAAGTTCCCGTCGCTGGGTGTATCCACGCCATAATCGCCACCGTAGCTGTAGAAAAG
>JAAYFR010000282.1 GCA_012728155.1 Bacteroidales bacterium
ACACATGCGTTGGGCTGCCTTCTCAACCGGCTCAATAATGGCTACGTAGGGGTTAATCGTCGTTTGTAACAGAGTATTTCCTATACCTCCTATAAAGGATGCTACCAGAAAAAGATAGAATCCAGCCATGGAAGCGCTCATCTTGGCCGATGGAATAAATAGGAACATACCCATACTCATGATGAACAGGGCAATGATCAACGATTTTTTATATCCTATTTTTTTTACTACCCAACCGGAGGGACCACCAAAGATGAGGAATGCAGAAAATGTGGCTGTTAAAACCAAATACGACATCCCCTTGCTTAACGAAAAGGTCTGCTCTAATATAGGGACCATGATCCCGTTGATCCCAACACCAAAACCTATGATGAAAAATGCAAAAGCAATAATAATTAATGGAAGAAAATATTTATTCAGTTTCATATTGTTGAAATTATGTAAAATTTACCGGTTGTTCTTTTCAATTGTTTCTACTACTGTCTTGAATACGCCTAAAGGAAAAGGCTGGGGTTGTCCGTACCAGAAAAATGAGCCTTCCCCCTCGTAATCTTTTGCGATGATATGAACATCGGTAGCGAGATAGCTTGTCACCTCACCGGTATAGGCCGCTACACTCACCTTTTGGTCAGGCCAGAGATTTCTAATAGCGATCCCAAATTCGGTGGTGGCTTCACGTGATAACCCTACCAGTTTCCAATCTCCTATATTGAGTGTCTGCACGTAGATAGGCATCGTTTTAGGCATGGTCCCTTCCTGATAGTGACGAAGCATGATATCCGCCCAACGTACATCTCTGCTCGCCACGGTGCTTTCACATCCTCCCGGTATATTCTGCCGCACATCCGGAAAATTAGTATCCCGCATAGATTGTATCGCTTCCTTCTCCATGGGAGTAACGGGGATCACTATCGAATCGATATAATGGTTAATCTTACCTTTGATCGGGTCCATCTCTTTTTTCAGTACCCGGAGTACATCCGCAGCGAGTTCAGTGCCGGAAGTTTTGTAAGAGGCACGGGGATTAATATCTCCGGTACACCCTTGAAGGAACAGAGTGGTGTTGATGCCCGATTCTTCAATTAATTGTCGGCTAAAACCGGGGAAATTGGGAGAGACAGTGAAATATTCCGGTTTCTGGTCGGTCGCTACGGGATGGCAACCGGTTAAAAACAGTAGGGTTTTCTGCTGACCGTCCACAGAGGTCGCCTGAATCACATCTACCACATTGTCATACAGCGCCTCTTCTCCCTTTAGTCTCCGGTTGAGCCCTATGTTGGTTGTGTCGCGCCCGAAACTGAGGTAAGCGGGAGCAACATTGTCCAACGCCTCTTCAATGGATTGGATAACAGCCGTTTTTAATATATTATTGAAGTATATGCTGTCGGGGTAATGGTTTTGGATTCCCCATGTGATCCATGTTTGACTTGTGGGGGCAAAGTGTGTGTGCGTAGAATTGACAAAGATGGCCGACGCGGGAATATTACGACGCAGCGACATCTCTTCCCGGATATCTTGCGTGAGTGAGTAGTCTATACCACATACATCTAAGCTGACGATGACTGCTATATCGCTATTTTTCTTAATGGCCATGCTCCTAACCGAAAGCGTCCCCTCTGTCTGGTGACGGCTGGCATAGAGATGATCTGCTGTAAGGGCATACAGCCGCTCTTTGGTACGTGTAATTTGTTTCACATCAATCGTATAGGTGGCTCCATTATTGTACCCGATACGCTGCCAATCACCATTTTCTTTCTCTATGCTACGTTGCAGCAGGAAATTATCGCCGGTAACAGCATATATCCTCTGCGCATCACTGGCCAGAGAGATAATGTCAACTCCTTTCCCCGCAACTTCCCAGTTGATAGTTTCAGCATTGACCCTCCCTTTCAAAAGTTCATTTTCCGTAGTGAACAGATAGAGATTCTCTGCCGAACCGGTGAAAGCAGTAGCACCTTGAACGGAGCTTATCTGTTTCCATTCAAGTTGCGTTTTAGGATTACCTACAAAAAGATTGCCTTTTTGATCAATGGCGTAAAGTAAGCCTTTTAAGCCTGCCATCAATTTCAGACCTGAGAAGCTCCCGATTTTTTTATTGTTTTGTAAATCTTCGGTATCAACCGAAAATATATCACCATCGGGAGTGGCAATATATATTGTCTCGTCCACAGTACAGATGGCAATAGCTTTCAATGCCCCCTTGTCATCCCGAGTGATGGAGAATCTACCCAAAGCAGGGGCGCCATAGCCGGCTAAACCCAGTGAAACGGTCTCCCCGGTCGGTTCAATACTAACCACCGAACTACCCACTTCATACAAATTCTGATTGCAGGAGAGAAGAAAAAAAGAGAGGATAAGTAAATAATAGGATTTCATCACAGTCGTTTTAATGTTGTTTAGAATATCTAATAGAGAGATAAATTGGCAATAATTTCTTTATCAAGTGAAATGTTTTCATGGGTAAAAGCACCAAAAAGGGCGCCGATTTCCGGTTTGAAACGGGGATAGGATAATTTCACATCGCTGCCGGAATATCTTGCAATCAGTTGTGGCCCAATGATCGGACTTTTTACCAACATGCTGCCATATAACCCTAAGCATTTTACGCCACTCTTCTTTAGAATCGATTCGGATAACCGGAAAAGCCACTCTACCTCATCGTCTATCAACCGGATTGAGACCTCGTCACCCTGTTGGGCTGCTTTTTCTACCTCGATGGCAAAAGCGGCAATGTTTCCTTTTTCCGGGGAAGAGCCATAGACAATCTCTATCAGGTCGGCGAGGTTGTTCAGACGATAAAAAGCCAATAGCCGTTCCAGCAAGAGGGTCGGAGGTGCCATCTGATCATGAAAGTGTATGGCTGCCTGAATTCCTGCCATCCCCAAATGATAACCACTTCCTTCGTCGCCCAATATCTGTCCCCATCCTCCGCTGGTATGAAAATTGCCTTCCTGGTCAATGGCACACGCCATAGATCCTGTACCCGATATCAGCAAAGCACCCGAAGCACCCCGGGTAAACCCTAACAAGGCTATATAAACATCGGAATGCATGAGAATCTTTTTATGAAAAATACCTCCTACGAGTTGTTGTACCACTTCATCGGTCGCTTCACCATCTAACGCAGAGTTGCCAATGTAGGTGATGTCTGGCTCGCTTCCCAATAACCTAATCAGCTGTTCCTTGATAGCGACATAATTTTCTCGGGCTTTTTCCAAACCTACTCCGTAATGATTGATTGACCCCGCTTTAAAACTACCCTGTATCTTGCCGCATTCATCACAAACGACCGCGGTAGTGGTCGTGCCGCCACCGTCTATTCCACAAAAAAACATACCATGAACATATTAAGGGATTAGGAGAGATTGCAACTAAAGCGAAAAGCTTCAGCTGCAATCTTCCTCCTTCCAAATCTTGAAGAAATTACTTGTTTTTAATCTCGGCCGAATATTTTTGTATTTTTCTGGCTGCTTCGGCAATCTGTTCCATTTGGGTTTTGCTTCCCAACATGTGGGTCTGCATAAACCAGAGGGCATTCTCCTCCGTCACGCGGGCATTTTCCGGACAATCGATCCGATCTTTCCAGCGCTTCATCTCCTTTTCGCCATAGATCTTCTTGTAGAAATGATTGTCTGCCAATCCAAGAATATAAGGATCTTTATCCATTTTACCATACCCTGTACTGGGGTAGAAGCCTTCAGCATTCAACGCTTTTATAAATTGTGCGCGGCTCATGCCGGAGAAACCTTCCTTGTCGAACTTAAACATATAAAGATGATAAGCACCGTTGGTGGTACCTTCATACAACTTGGCCGGTGCCAGTCCGGGAATCTCCTTGAGCATACTGCTCAAATAGAGCGCATTCTCGTTCCGAATTTTGGCCTGCTCTTCTAAACGGCTCATCTGAGAGAGTAAGAGATTCGATTGAAATTCGGTGATGCGCAGATTGCTTCCCCTAATACCTGCACCAGTAGCCACTATTGCGGCAGTTGCACTGGTTTGCCCTTGATGGTGGAAAGCAAAACAGGCATTGTAAAAATCGCTGTCATTGGTAATGATGGCTCCACCTTCACCACAGTTGAGGTTTTTGGAAGATTGGAAACTGAATGCTCCCCCTAACCCCCAGTTACCTACCTTCTTACCCTTCCATTCCGCCAGATGTGCTTGACAGGCATCTTCAATCACCGGGATATTGTATTTTTTGCCGATAGCCAAAATAGCATCCAGATCACACGGGCTACCACCGATATGTACCGGTATGATTGCCTTGGTATTTTTAGTGATGGCCGCCTCTACCTTTTTGGGGTCAACCTGGAAAGTTTCAGGATCCATATCCACTATCACCGGTAATGCGTAGTGAAGTGCCACTACATTGTAGGTCGCAATAAAAGTATATACCGGTATGATCACCTCATCACCCGGACCAATACCCAGAGCACCCAACATAGCGTATAGCGAGGCGGTACCACTTGCCAATCCAAGTGTATGCTTTGCACCATACAATTTACAATGGGCTTCTTCGAACCGAGAGGTCTCCGAACCATTTAAACGTCCCCAATGATTGCTATACAATACATCCATCAATCCTTTGGCTTCTGTATGATCGTATTTCGGCCAGCCGGGAAAGCTGCCTGTGAGCGTGGGAGAACCCCCTAAGATAGCGGGTTTTGCATTCTGGGTAGTATGC
>JAAYFR010000283.1 GCA_012728155.1 Bacteroidales bacterium
CTACAAGACACAACGATCTTCTCGTAAACTTCGGCGAGGTTGTAGTCTCATCCCATATCCTTGGTTATTCCGTGATCGAGTATGATCAGATCGTGGCAACACATGAACTGGATGTATCTCCGAGGAAATTTACCACGAAAGCCTGCTGGATCACGATAGATGAAGAGTGCGGTCTCAAGCCAGAGGAGTTCCCGGGTTCACTCCACGGTGTTGAACATGCCCTCATCTCTGCTATCCCGCATTATGTTATCTGTGACAGGGCCGATATCGGCGGTGTTTCCACACCATTCCATAGTGATACTGCGGCTCCGACGATATTCATCTATGACGGAGTTGAAGGAGGCATAGGTCTTGCAGAAAAAGCAATCGAACTTTTTCCAGATATCCTGTCATTTGCGAAGGATATCGTGACCGGTTGTTCATGCAAAAATGGCTGTCCCTCCTGTATCCACTCACCAAAATGTGGAAACAACAACCAACCCCTTGATAAACCCGGGACTGGTTCACTTCTTAGGTACTTGGAACGTGAATCCAAAAAAACGTAGTCTATAAATAATCCTAATGTAAATTCTTAATATAGGTTTAAACCATGAAAATCGAGAATATTGGTGTATCTTCCGCAGCATTTGTTGTGGGAGGAGTTATGAGTGTCCTGTGGGCGATCCTTGGAATACTTAAAGGTGTGCTCCTGATGTTTAAGCTCCAGCTTGACATGGGATTCACACTCGGACTTGGACTTGGCATTTTTGAAATTTTAGTCTATTTCATTGTTTATGCGATCGCAGGATTCATTCTCGGTGCACTTGCCGGAGCAATTTCTGCAGTTGCTTATAACAAATCTGTGAAATTATTCGGCGGACTTGACATAACGCTAAAAGAATAATAAACAGATCAACTCATTTTTATCAAACAAAGAAAGCTATTTTTTGATATGGTGTAAAGCACACGGATAATATAAAGTCTATAAAGCAGGTATTTTCGAATTGAAATACCTATAAAAGAAAAATGTGTGTGAGATCCTTGAAAAAAAGGATCGGTTATTTCTGATCTGCGAAGACTGCCTTAAGACTCTCTTCAAGGAAGTCAAGGCCTCTTTTAACATCATCCAGATTCTTACCGCCGGTCAGAATGATCTTTCCGGACGAGAAGAGCAGTGCCACGATCTTTGGATCTTTGATGCGGTACACGAGACCCGGGAACTGTTCCGGCTCATACTCGATCGCTTCAAGAGAGAGGGTAGCAACCACACGGTTTAAGTTGATGAATCGGCCGATGTCGTAGGAGCAAACTATGTTGGTCACAGCGCCCCTTGGGACATCCAGAACCTTGACGCCCGCTTCTTTGAGAGACGCAAGAACCTTTGAGAGACCTTCATCTAACGCAGCTTCATTTCTGATACCGGTAAGAACGACCTTGCCAGATGAGAAGATGAGCGATGCCATTTTCGGATTATCAATACGATACACTGCACCGGGGAAACGTTTTTTATTGAGTTCGCACCCGTCAATTTTTTCAGATATCTCTGTAAGATCAATCGCTTCGGCAATTACGCCAGAGGCGACGATATTTTCAATCTTCAGAGAGGCGTATGTTTTCCCTTCCATCTTTAATAAATGGAGCATGGAGGAGCATAATACTTCGCGTTCGAGACAGGGCTGTTTTCGTTAAGAAAAACGGTAGATCATTACAAAGTTGGTGCAGGGAAGTGGGATTAGCAGGAGAATGAAAGCTCTCACCATATTTTTCTTTTTATTGGATCTGAATTTTTCAAACTCGGGTTAAAACTCTTATATCATCTTGGTTCTCTCGAAAATCAGGCTTTTGCGAGGTATAATATGCGGGAACGCTCAATACTA
>JAAYFR010000284.1 GCA_012728155.1 Bacteroidales bacterium
CCCCTCGATATCTCGCTGCGGCTGAAAAAGAATTTCTACAAACTGGACGATATCAAGATTGATGATACGGCGGTAGAGGAGCCAAAAGCCTATAACAAACCCGGTTTTGAACTGGACCTCCGTGCAGCATTTACGCTTACTGATTTCCTAAAGCTAACCGCCAACTATTATTTTGCCGGAGACCGATGGACACACTTCGATGGGGCAAATATCAAAATGAACAATATCAACGATCTCAATGCAGGTGCGCTCTACCGGATCAACGATGCCTTTTCGATCAATCTCAGGGTAAACAACCTGCTTGCCCAAAAACAGGATATCTGGTACGGTTATCCGGCACAAGGAATCAATGCCTCGGGTGGATTTACTTTCCGTTTCTGATGGCTACCCTATGATTCTGAAAAGTCGGTAAAACTATTTTTAATATATCTCCCTTCTTGTTTACAATGGTTTTATGTACTTTTGTGGAAAATAAGATAGGTTTGTCACAATCTTTCAGCGTTTGAAGATTATTGGGGAGAACAAGACAACTATGGGAAAAAAATCAAAGGGTCAAACAAAAGGTCGGAAGAAAAGACCAACAACAAAGGGAAAATCCCAGGAGAAGGGTATCATCAAAATCATGTGGAGCCTCTTCGCCCTTGCAGCAGGAGGTGGCATTCTTTTTTTCACCCTTGTATCTACCGGACTCATAGGCTATATTCCCAAAATCGAACAGCTGGAGAATCCGATCGACAAATATGCCTCACAGGTAATCTCTACCGATAATGAACTGCTGTTCACCTACTCCCAAAGTGACGACAACCGTATCTTAGTCGATTATTCGGAACTCTCCCCCTTTCTGATCAATGCCCTGATCGCTACGGAAGATATCCGTTATTATTCTCACTCCGGTATCGACATCGTAGGACTGGGCAGGGTAATGTTTAAAACACTCATACTCAGCCGTGAAGGGAGTGGAGGTGGAAGCACCATCACCCAGCAGTTGGCGAAACTGCTCTATTCTCCCAGGGCCAACAATAAAATAGAACGTATCTTCCAAAAACCGGTAGAATGGGTGATTGCATCCAAGTTGGAACGTTTTTATTCAAAAGACGAGATCATCAATCTTTACCTGAACAAGTACGACTTCAACTATAATGCCGTAGGAATTGAATCGGCAGCCCGCACCTATTTCAACAAAACACCCAAAGAGCTGAATATCGAAGAGGCAGCCGTCTTGATCGGCATGCTCAAGAACTCTTCCCTCTACAACCCCCTACGCCGGCCGGAAGTAACCCGGGAGCGACGCAATGTGGTCATTACCCAGATGAGAAAAGCCGGCCACCTCAACCGGCAGGAAGCCGATTCTCTGAGGCAGCTCCCCCTCGAAATCGACTTCAACCGCTCCGACCATGTCGATATCGTCGCACCCTATTACCGCCAGCACCTGGCAAAGATGATGATGGCCAAAAAACCGGAGAGGAGAAATTACGCATCATGGCAAAGACAACAATTCAGTGAAGATTCGGTCTCATGGATAGAGGATCCGCTTTTCGGATGGTGTCACAAAAATAAAAAAGCCGACGGTTCTTCCTACAATATCTATACCGACGGATTAAAGATATACTCCTCCCTCGACTCCCGTATGCAGCGCTATGCCGAAGCAGCAGTCAAGGAACATTTGGGAGGTAGTCTCCAGGACCAGTTTTTCCGCGAGAAGAAAGGAAAGGCTTATGCTCCCTACTCCCGTGATGTAAGCGATAAGGTTGACAACCTGATGATGACCGCAGTGAGACAGAGCGAACGCTACCGCGTCCTCAAACAGGGTGGTCTTAGCGAAGAGGAGATCATCCGCAACTTCAAGGAGAAGCCGGTGGAGATGAAGGTGTTCTCCTGGAAAAACCGGGAAGTGGATACACTGATGACCCCTTGGGACTCCATCCGCTACCACAAGAACTTCCTCCGCACCGGCTTCATCGCAATGGATCCATTGACGGGTCATGTGAAAGCCTATGTGGGAGGCCCCGACTTCAAGTTCTTTAAATATGACAACGCCACCGGGAAACGACAGATCGGATCCACCATCAAACCTTATCTCTATACGTTGGCGATGGAGGAAGGGATGAGCCCCTGCGACGGGATGATCCATGGGCCGGTAACCCTGATACCCGAAGTGGGAGAACCATGGACGCCACGCAACACACGGCGGGCAAGCGGTGAGTTTGTCTCTGTGAAATGGGGATTGCAAAACTCCGACAACTGGGTCACCGCCTGGCTGATGAAACAGTTCTCCCCCTATGCTTTTGCCCGGATGCTTCAGTCGTTCGGCCTAAAGACACCTGCCGACCCGGTAGTCTCTCTGGCATTAGGACCAAATGATGCTTCCGTGTATGAGATGGTGGGGGCCTATTCGGCTTTCATCAACAGAGGTATCCGCGTAGAACCGCTCTTAGTGACCCGGATTGAAGACTCGTACGGAAATGAAGTGGCGTCGTTCGTCCCACGTATGAAGGAGATTTTCAGTGAGTCAAC
>JAAYFR010000285.1 GCA_012728155.1 Bacteroidales bacterium
TGATGAATGAGATCGTAAAAGCAAGAAATGCCCTTACTGTGTGTTTTAAACAGGGGCAATATGAGGATGAGAGAAGAAACTACTCTCTCAAACGTGATGCAATTGAGCATTGTTTGTATGGGGTCGATCTGGATTCATCAGCAGTTGATATTACAAAACTTAGATTTTGGCTGTCCTTGATCGTAGATGAGGAGAACACAAAGCAGATTCAACCATTACCAAATCTTGATCAGAAAATTATGTCTGGAAATTCTCTTCTGGAGACATTTGAGGGAATCCAGTTGTTTGATCCGGATTTACTTTCAGGGGATCTTGATTCTCTTGAGGAGCAACTTCAGGATATCGAGTCCGATATTGCCAGGCATAATAATATGCTGGAGCTGATTCCCTGGAACACCGAATCTGCAAAGGTTAAAAGAATCAATGCAGAGATCGATGAGTTGAAAAATAAACACTCAAAGCTTCTTTCGGATAAACCGATAAAGGAAATCAATCAGAGTCTTGATGCAAAAATAACTTCATCGTTTAAACATTCAAGAATTGGGCTGAAGAAATACCAATTATTACAGCATAAATTTTTTAATGAACAGGATAAATTCAAAAAGGAAAATCTGCGTAATGAAATGCACGATCTTGAATGGGACATTATTGAGAGTGTAGCAGAGAGTTCCGGAAATTCCCGAATTGTTGCTAAACTGAAAGATATGCGGGATAAAAATACCAGGCCCTTTTTCCTGTGGAAGTTATACTTCTCCGAAGTTTTTGAACGTGAGAATCCAGGATTTGATTGTGTTATTGGAAATCCACCATATATTCAGTTACAGACCCTAGAGGAAGGGGATAAGAAAAATTATGGTGATATGGGATACGACACGTATGCTGCCACAGGTGATATCTACTGTTTATTCTACGAGATGGGTTACAGGCTGCTTCGAAACGATGGGACATTGGGGTTCATTACCAGTAATAAATGGATGAGAGCTGGTTATGGCGAAAAATTGAGAGGTTTCTTTGCAAATAATACGAATCCACTGGTATTAATCGATTTTGCAGGGCAAAAAATATTCCAAGAAGCAACGGTTGATGTGAATATTCTCTTATTTAGCAAATCAGAAAATCAAAACAAAACTTATGTATGCAAAATCACGAATGACTGCTCTAATAATATGAGCAGTTATGTTGAGCAGTTAGTTACATACCAATCGTTTAATGACAAGGGTAGTTGGGTAATTTTATCTAATATCGAACGGGGGATAAAAGAGAAAATTGAGAAAATTGGTACTCCGTTAAAAGATTGGGATATTGACATAAATTATGGAATAAAAACTGGACTTAATGAAGCTTTTATCATCGACGGAAAAAAGAAGGATGAACTTATTGCAGAGGATCCAAAATCTGCTGAAGTCATACGACCTATTTTACGCGGCAGAGATGTGAAAAGATATGACTATACATTCGCAGATTTATGGTTAATCGCTACCTTTCCAAGTAGAAAATATGATATAGATACATATCCTGCGATTAAA
>JAAYFR010000286.1 GCA_012728155.1 Bacteroidales bacterium
GTCCGTTACCGTCATTTCCTTAAACCTGAGGGCACCATGGTCGTAAATCGTGAGATGGTCGTCCCGACCTCGGTCTTTTCGGGAAAGAATCCGGTACCCAAAATGGAGGATGTCGAAGCGGAACTAAAAGCCGGTAATGCTAAAGTCATCCTCGTTGATGCTACGAGTATCGCTGCTCAGGCAGGAAATCCCCTTGCGGCAAACATCGTCCTTCTTGGTGCCGCGTCGCATAAACTTCCGCTTGCCATCGAATCCTTGTCTGAAGCAGTGCGCCGCAACGTCCCTCCAAAGACCGTTCAGATAAATGAAAAGGCATTCGATCTTGGAAAAGAAGCTGTTTAAGTTTCTTTCTTTTTTTCACCGGCGGTACATCTGAAAATAGGGCGGCATATTGCATTTCTCATTGGAATAATCCTTTCCTGGGACATTTTTATTATTTTAAACTCATCTGATCTGTTTTTGGAATCTATTATTCATTATATCCTGATATTCTGATTAAATCAAATATATGTGAATGTTTTAGATACATTTTGATAGTTTTCGTCTAATTGCTTATATAATTCATAAATAAATCGATGGAGCTTCTGCCTCCCTTAATGCTAAACTATAATTACTGTTCATCCATATCTATATATGAATAGTGGTGATAGAATTGGTCCGACATACATTTATAACAATAATCCTCCTGTGCCTCATAACATTTTTTGTAGCTGCCGCTGGATGTATTGATCCCGTCTCGGCTGATTTGAAACCTGTGTCTGATGAGCAAATCCTTGATATGAACGCGGCTCTTCTCCCAGTTATCCAGACTGTTGATGAAAACATGGCGCATGTTACCTCTTCATTGTGGGCCACGGCTCGAGAACTGGATGGAATTCCAGCTGATGATCCCGCAGTAAAACTCGCATTATATAAACTCAGGAGTGAGCTCCCTCTCTCGATCGAGATAGGTAGATTTGACACGAATAATACCATGATCACCACGACCAGATATCTTGATCCGTGGTGGGTGCTCGGAGAGACGAAGTCTAGGCTCAATTATCCTGTGGATATACTCAAAGCCTCTGGGCCTTCGTGTATCGTTTCGGATTTCTATCAGTACCAGGATGGCGGTCGGGGGCTTATGATCATCACGCCTGTTTATGACGAAAACGGTGAGTTTGATGGCGTTCTTCTGCTATCATATGATATAGATAATTTATTTTCCAGTCTGACTGGCTCTCTCAAAAATGAATGCGGTTATTCGTTATGGACCATGCACACCACAGGTCTGAAGTTCTATGATGAAAATACTGTGGAGATCGGGAAATACCTGAAGAGTGATCCCTCCTATCAGACAACTGAACTTCAGAATATGGTGAATAATGTTTTGGCGAATAAATCCGGGAACACCTCCTATTACTTCTACGATACGACGAGGGGTAAACAAACACAGATAAATGCCGTTTGGAACACGGTGTCTCTCGGATCTGGAAAGCAGTGGCGTGTTGTTCTTACCGATAATGTGCCCGA
>JAAYFR010000287.1 GCA_012728155.1 Bacteroidales bacterium
GTCCATTACTTCCAATTCAGGTGCACCTGGTGCTTCGTCGCGTATTGTGTTACGTGGTTACTCTTCTATCACAGGCAATAACGAACCGTTGTTCGTCGTGGATGGCGTGCCTATTAGTAACAATGCTTCGCAAGGTACATCCTTGAACAATAATGTTGACTTCGGGAACTCTGTCAACGATATCAATCCGAACGATATTGAAAATATCACCATTTTGAAAGGGGCTGCCGCCTCTGCGCTTTATGGATCACGGGCTGCCAACGGTGTAATTCTTATAACAACGAAAAGCGGTATCGCTGACGCTAAGGGGAAAACAAAAGTCGATTATACCGGATCTGTAAAATTCACAAATTATATGCCCATTTTGGAATATCAGGATAAATACGGACAAGGTTGGTCGGGTCAATTTGCATACGACGAAAACGGAAGTTGGGGACCTAAATTCGACGGTAAAAACCGCTTGTGGGGACGTGTATTTGACGGTCAGCAACAATATAAGCCTTTTGTAGGCCAATCGACCAATATCCAGGATTTTTATCAAACCGGTGTAACCTACAGTAATGGACTCAGTTTTAGTGGTGGAAACGCCAATACTACTTACTTTGTGTCCTATTCGAATATGCAAGACGATGGAATCATCCCTAATGATGTTGACAGTTATTCAAAAAATTCATTCAATTTCAATGGTTCCCATAAGAGTAAATACTATACGGTTTCGTCAGCCATTAACTATAATCAGAAAGAGGTAAGCGCCGTTGGCGGTGGTCAGGGATACAGCGTATTCAACAACATCATGCAGATACCCCGCGATTTCAGTATCATAGATATGGCGGATTACAAGAGTAAGTTTTATGATATCAATGGGTACTATACTTCATATGGAATTGTTAACCCCTATTGGACGCTGAATGAAGATGGAAACAAATACAACGAAGATCACGTTTACGGTAATCTGAAAATAGAAGTCCCAATTTATGAGTCGTTGAAATTTACAAGCCGTCTAGGAGAAGATTTTTACACTAACCGGATCAAGCAATGGACAGCTATAATCACACCGGATGAATGGAGTGAAAACTTTGGAGCTACAAGCGGTCCGGGTTCAGTGTATGTTTCCAGTGGATTTCGAAACGAATTGAATTTTGATGCGTTCCTGACTTATAATCCCAGTTTCGGAGATTTTTCGATAAGCGGATTATTGGGGACTAACGTCAACAGTCGTTATAGCCGAGCACACACTACGAATGTGCCCAGTCTCGATCTCCCCGGTTTTTATAATGTAAAGAATACGTCTAGTACTCCGACAGTTACTCAAACGTATACTCAACGAAGATTGGTCGGTATGTACGGACAGTTCGATTTAAGCTATAAAGATATGGTTTTTCTGAATGTGGGTGCCAGAAACGATTGGTCGTCCACATTGCCTAAAGATGGCAACAGTTATTTTTATCCCGCGGTAGGTGTAAGCTGGCTATTTTCCAACACGTTTCCGTCAATCCAGAACGTAATATCTTACGGAAAATTGCGCGCCAATTTCGGAAAAACCGGTAATGACCCGGATCCTTACGTACTACAGTCGGTGATGGTAGCAGCTCTCGTTGATATGCCATTTGGCGGCGATGTCACTTTCCCATTTGGCGGGGTGAATGCTTATGAGGTAAGCAATACGATTGGTAATCCTGGCCTTCGTCCGGAAATGACAAGTGAAATAGAACTCGGTGCAGATGTCCGTTTCCTGAATAATCGTGTCGGTTTGGATGTGGCGGTGTACAAACGTAATACCAAAGACCAGATAATGAATGTGAGCATCCCCTCTTCCACCGGTTACGGTGCAATGTTTATGAATCTGGGGAATGTGCAGAACAAGGGTATTGAAATTCAAGCGAATGGAACCCCTGTGAAAACACGGGATCTTACTTGGAGTTTAGGCGTAACATTTGCGAAAAACGAAAATAAGGTAATCGAGTTACTCGAAGGTGTGCTGGATGAAATTCAAATTGGAGGTTTTAGTGGAACCGGTATTTATGCCGCAGCAGGAAAACCTCTGGGGTATTTTAAAACGAGCGGTATTCGCAAGAACGAAGAAGGTAAAATTATTGTCTCAGCAAACGGCGTTCCTATTGCTTCGCCTGGTTTGGAAGAATATGAAAGTTTTCAACACGATTATACGATGGGTTTCAATACGCAATTAAATTACAAAGGAGCCTATCTGTCTGCTTCGTTCGATTTTAGAAAAGGAGGTCTTTTCTTCTCCCGTACGGCAGATATCAACGACTTTGTTGGAAACAATATCCGGACGGCTTACAATGACCGTCGTCCATTTGTGGTTCCCAATTCGGTTAGAGAAACAAAAGATGCTTCCGGGAATACGATTTATATAGAAAATACAATACCTATTGCCGTTCAAAACATCAATACGTTTTATAATGGCGGAGGACTTGAAGGCAGTGCTGCCAATCTGATTGACAAAACGTCGTTCCGTCTTCGCGAAATCGTGTTGGGCTATAATCTGCCCAAATCGATATATAAGAATACCCCCATTACAAATATCGATGTCAGCCTTATCGGCTATAATCTGCTGTTGTGGTTACCCAAATCCAATACTTTCATCGATCCGGACGTTACAACTTTTGGTAATACAATTGAAGGTGAATTCGGGGAATTTTCAGCCTATCCTGCCACTCGCAGTTGGGGGGTTTCATTAAAAGTATCTCTATAATAAATAAAATTGATATAGAATATGAAAAAGTATAGATTAATAATATTCATGTTTTCGGCGATGCTGATAACATTCAATGGTTGTTCGGATTTTCTGGATGTAAATACCGACCCGAACAATCCCATTTCAGCTCCTATCAATAAGGTGCTTCCGGAAGCGGAAATGTCTACTGCGGCATTTTACAACAATTACCTGATGACTTATGGTTCAATCTGGGCTGAACATGTATCCCAGAATTTCACCAGTAACCAGTACAATGCGATCAATGACTATAATCCTCAACCCACGGATTTCAACTGGATGTGGGCGGAAAGTTTCAGTGGCGCATTGAATGATTATAAATATATTATAACAGAAGCCGAACAGGTCGAAGATTGGAATATGTATTTAGTAGATACCAGTATGCAAGTATTCCATTTCGCTATTCTGGGCGATTTATTTGACAAGATCCCCTATAGTGAAGGATTGCAGGGAGCCGAAATACTTGCTCCTAAATACGATGAAGGAGAAACGATTTACGCCGATTTACTAGCACGTCTCGATAATGCTTTGTCTAAAGACTTTTCCGCTTTCTCCAATACAGCGATAGGAGAATATGATTATTTGTACAAGGGCGATATGGGCAAGTGGAGAGCTTTTGCGAACACATTGAAACTCAAAATGTATTTGCGTCAGACCAAAGTGGGCAATGTGAACGGCAAGTTGACAGAGTGTCTAAATTCTCCCTACGGTTTTGTTGATGAAGCTATGATTGGCGGTTTTTCGGATTCACCGGGTAAACGTAATCCTTTCTATGGCGTCAATCTGGCGGGTGAAGGTTTGGGTACCGATAATTTCCGTGCGGCTGATGTATTGTTGGATTATCTTGTGTCCAACGGTGACATTCGGTATAATGGAATATTTAAACCCGGCCCGGATGCTGCCGGTGTATTTACCAGTATGCTTTTCGGTGACCGGCTAAATTCAGGTGGTTCTTCCTTAAGTAATAGAATAGCAAGAGGCAACTGGAAAACCGATGATCCTGTTTACTTTTTTACAGAAGCAATGGTGCAATTTATGATAGCCGAAGCAAAAGAGAGGACTGGAATCAGCGGCGAAGACAATTATGAGGCCGGAATTATCGCTTCGTTTATCGACTTTGGTCATACCGCAGAGGATGCAAATACCCTTTTGTCAGGAATTTATGCATATCCGTCCGCTGCCAATGATAAGATTAAAGCCATTATCACACAAAAATGGATAGCTTCGGCCATCCGTGTACCGATTGAGGCATGGTTAGACTACAATCGCACCGGTTATCCAGACTTCCTGAAAGTTTCCGCTAACAGCCAGATTGGAGGCGGATTGATGCCTAAAAGGTTCTTTTTCCCAGCAAGTGAGACTTCGAGAAATGTAAATGCACCGGCTCAGGAAAAAATTGAAACTCCCGTTTGGTGGGCAAAGTAAATTTAAAAAAACTAATTGTATGAAAAAGATATTCAAAATTTTATTTATAACAAGCCTGACGATATTTACGATATCGCTTAACTCTTGTAGCGACGAAGATAAAGACAGCTACGGGTTGTCTGAAGTAGCGACATTTCCGGTTTTCACTCTGACAGGTGGCAATCTTATAGTAGAAACGTCTCACAGTGGTAGTTGGACTGATCCTGGTGTTGTGGCCCATGCAGGTGAAAAGGAACTTGATGTAACATCCCAAGGCAGCGTTGACCCTTCTAGACCGGGTTTGTACCTACTGACTTATACTGCTTTCGATGAAAGCGGTAATTTTCCTGTTTCCACCGAACGTAAAGTATTAATTGTTTCCGCTCCTCTAACTGCTGATTATAGGGGCAGTTATCAGGTAATATCAGCCACGCGTACCAATAAAATGAATGTTGTAA
>JAAYFR010000288.1 GCA_012728155.1 Bacteroidales bacterium
ATACAACACTGTACAATACGTGTTCGTGAGTGTAATGAAACCCGCCAAAGGGAGCTGAGAAAGGTGAACAAAGAACATCCTCTTTCAGCCCCAGAATTAATCCGATAGATCTTTCCTCTTCGTCCATCAGCCTGATCAGCCGCTCGGTCTTATTCTCTACGAGCCCGAGAAATGCTTCTGAAATGAACGGGCTTGGGTCGGAGTCAAAATATCTTCTGTACAGTGTTTTGGTCGTGTCTGTAAGCATTTTCTAACAAATATGGGTTATTTAATCGCATCTTGTAAAATGGAAAGTAACTTGTGTTCAAAAATACCGAGGGTAAAGTTATTCTCGTATTTCATTCTTCCGTCTCTCCCCATCTGCTTTCGCAATTGTGGATACCGCACCAGCAATTCCAACCTTTCTGCCAGTGCAATGACGTTACGTTGAGGAATCAGGAATCCGTTGATTCCGTCTTTTACCATTTCCGGTATTCCTCCTTCGAAGGTGGATATAACCGGCAAACTATGTCGCATTGCTTCCAAAATAACCAATGGAGAGCATTCATTAGGATGATAAGTAGGGAGCACAAAAACATCTGCCTGCTCATAGGCCAATTCTTTGAGTTTCCCAAACCGCTTTCCTCTATATTTCACATTCTCTGTTAATCCTTTTTGTTTAACGTGGGTGTTGAATTGTTTTTCAGTTATATCTCCTTCTCCTCCAATGAAATCGCATTTGAAATCGCATCCTTTTTCTTTCAGAATAGAACAAGCTTCAATTAAATCGAAAACTCCTTTCGTTGTCAATAGATTCGATAGGAAAAGTATTTTTAAAATCTTGCTCTCAGGTATCGACATAAGCTTTGTTTCCATCTGGTAATCCTTAATTCCATTGGGACAATAATAGACATTCCAGGGCAAAATATATTTTTCCACATCCAGATACAATTGCTCGGTTGGAAGAATTACGCTGGAATTTTTAAATATATACCGATATAAAAAACCGTTTATCTTCCTTTTCTGGTTATTTCTAATGCCTTTGTAATGAAGATGATATAATGTTCTTATTTGAAAAATACGTAATAATACCACCATTGCACAATCTTTGTAAAAAGCTATGCCGCTGACTGATAAGGTGTAATAGCAAAGATTAGGTTTACTGTAGATAAGTTTACCCAAAAGGTCGAAACAAATTATGATGAATCGAACAAACTTGGCAATGCTCGCTTTACCGGTTTCATTTACAGTTCGGGATAAGAGTAAATTAATATATCTGCTATGAAACGAATTATTGATTATCTGGCTTTCTTTAACAAGTTCACCCATAATGGATGAGTTTTGCATCGGAGGAGGCAAGTGAATCATAAAAAGAATATTTTTCGACTTTGTTGTTTTCATTGCTGCCTTTCGTATAAATCTGAATAGAAATTTATCATCTTGTACCTTCGTAATTTTTTACTTATGCCAGTTTTTTCCATTCTTTCCTGAAATCATCCCTAAAGTCTTCAATTAATGGAGGTTTATTTGTTAAACTAACATCATCAACCACTTTCATCTTTTCCATAAACGAGTTTAATTTTTGTACGGTATCTTCTTTGTCCGAGGGATCGAATATCAATCCATTTTCAGTGTTGATTAAGCAGGTGGCTCCTGCTAATCGCGAACACAAAACGGGTAGTCCAAAGATTAATGCTTCGTTAACCACTGCCCCAAAAGGTTCAAATAAACTTGGCAGCACAAATCCCGACGCACTCGTATACCAGCCATAGAGTTCCTGCGCTTGGTATTTTCCGGGAAATAGTACCTTGTCTTCAATGTTTTTTTCCTTAATGATTGTATTTAACGCTTCTTTTTCGGCTCCTTCGCCAACAAGCACCAGTCTGGTGTCGACTCTCTCTTGTAGAATGGAAGAGATGTTGTTTAAAAAAAGAGGCAAAGCTTTCGCGGGTACAAAACGTCCGACAAACAACAAAATCTTTTTTCCTCTGAGGTTGTGTTTCTCCACATGATTTTGCGCGTAAGCCTCCACTCTGTCAGGCTCTTTTCTCAGCCTTTCCGTTAGTTGTACTATGGGAGAAACAATAATTTGTTGTTCGTCGAGACTGAATTTGTATCGATAAAAACGGGCAACCTCGTGAGACATCACCACCAGAAAATCCACTCTTTTCACTGTTCGGTTTCGTACAAGCTCACGGGCTTTGGACTGCACGTTGTGACACATATCCATGCTGTCGTCGACCATGGTGCCTATTTGTTGATGAATGAGTCCTAACGATCTTAATAGAAGGAGGTATTGTGTAGCGAGCGAATATTCATAGCTCATGATGATATCGGGTTTCGCTTGCCTTACTTTTTTGTATATCCCAAAACGGAATACCCTATCTCCGTATTTTATGCCGCGAAGAAAATAGGAAAAGCGAAAGTTGCACTGCTCTTCCAATATTTTCTGGTTTATTTTAAGGCCCTGCATGCTGTCATAAAGATACACTACCTCCAAATCGAATAACTCGTTGAGCAAGTTGAATTGATCAATCCTGTAAGTCGCCAACACCTGATGAAATATCAACATTTTCTTTTTAGGCATAATTTTTTTTCTTTTCAATTGGATAGTTATTAGCCATAACCTCGGTTTTTTTGAATCGATCCCAAAAAAACGGAAAAAAAGTTTTCATCCACAACATAAAAAATGAGTATGGGACGAACAGGGGGAAATGCCGCTTTAAGTAATACATGTATTCTCTGTAGGCCAGTCCCTTGTGACTTTTCAGGTAAGCCACGCGCTCCTTTAACGGCACATCTCCTTTCTTCCAGTTTTTTCCGTGATCATTGGTGCATGTTCCACATACAGAGGGAGCCAGGTAAACAGGAATATTTTTTTTGTAAGCCCGTAAAGAATAGTCATAATCGGCTATGCCGTGTATGTACTTATCATCAAAAATGCCAACCGCGTCCACCACATTTTTACTAATCCACAGAATGTTTGCATTGGTAAT
>JAAYFR010000029.1 GCA_012728155.1 Bacteroidales bacterium
AAACCATCCTCTTCCGTTATTTTACCAAGCAGTCCGACGGTGACCTTGTCGGTGCGTTTTTTCTGTTTATTGTAACGGTACTCTACCTTATACTTGTAGAAATGCCCGCCAACTTTCTTTATTTCTGTTCTCGGTTCCTTGAACTTCTCGACCCATTCCGGTAAATACATAAGCAACATAATTAGGTGGCTCAAAGATAGCTGAAAAAAAGTGATATGCAAGCATGAATACCACTTTTTTTGAAAATAGGCGGGAAATTAGGCGGAGTTAGGGATTAATCCCTTTTTTTTAACTCGCAAAACTTTTTTAATCATTTTAACGAAGAGTCCCAACCTGACACGCTAATATCCTCCGGCAAAGTGTAATAAAGTGGAATCAATCGTGTTAAACATGAAGTCTGGTACTGCCGTTGAGGCCGACAAACATTTATCGTAATTTAATGCCTGCAAGTCATCCTGTTTGCCTCGCGAGCGATTATTTTATTAGTAGTCGAGTAAGTGGAGGGGAGTTTCACCC
Organism: Bacteroidales bacterium; assembly: GCA_012728155.1. Taxonomy (GTDB): domain Bacteria; phylum Bacteroidota; class Bacteroidia; order Bacteroidales; family Dysgonomonadaceae; genus Proteiniphilum. Next base: position 517 of record JAAYFR010000029.1, read on the forward strand.
CGCCCTTCCCACGGAACCGTGCTTGACAGTCTCCCATCACACGGCTCTTTCCCAATTTCAGTTTTACCAAATTTGGAGTGATAAGTTATCCATCCACGAACTATCGGTTCAATATCCACAGCTATATCCTGCAAGCTTTTATAAATTTGTCCGTTTAGATTCCAACTTCTGATTTCTGTCTTTATCCTCAGAACAGACTTCTTACTTATCGCAGGCAGAAAGGCCGTAAATATTTGCCCTGTCTTGGTGTTCCTGCACTTCTCGGTCTAAAACCAAGGTAGTCAAAGGAGAGAGCCTCCGAGTTTCCCCGTCTGTTACTATCCCTGCAATAAACTATCTTTGTCTTTCCCTTGTTCGACTTCACTTTCTTGTAAACCTCATAGACTCACCGCTTGTTAATTTCAAAAGGTTTTGCTTCGTTCATTGTCTCGTCCTTCATTCAATGTGTAACGACTGGGACTGCCGAATCACCCGTCGTTCCCTTAGACATTGGATTAAAACGTTGGGAGGCCATTGTGCCAAAAGACCTCTTTTTGAGAAATATACCAATTCTTACCTTTACTATTATTGCCTTGGAAGAATAAATATGTCCGGCCATCGGTATCGGTGAATATATGCGGATGCCCGGACTCGCTTTCGTTCCATTCACCTGGTTTTCCATTAGGAAGGAACGGTTCATCGGACAACCTTTTCCAGGTGAATCCGTCGTCGCTTACGGCAACTCCCACTTGCTGAGGCCAGTTATTGTAAGCCCCGGCATAGAACATATACATTTTCCCATTTTGGATTGTGATGGAGGCACCCTCTATACACTCACCCTCCCATGCCAGTTCGGGATACAAAATTGGTCTGTCAACCGCCTGCCGCCAATCTTCTCGATTAAAACTTGTCTCTTTCGGCGCGATAGCCACACCCAATATTTGTATCTTGTAATCCGGGTCCCGCGTGGCAAAATAGAGAAAATATTGGCCGTTGAACTCACAAACTTCGGCATCGATGGCACGGCCACAATTCCACCCTCCTGTAGGTTTAAAAATCGGATTGGTGGCATTCCGCTCAAAGTGAATACCGTCAGCAGACACAGCATGACAAATGGCGTCATTACGCCCATTTCCATACGTCTGATAAAAAAGATGCACTTTTCCGTTTCTTACCAGGGCACCCGGAGCACAAAGCCCTTTTTTTTCATATTCCGCTCCGGGGACGGGCGTAATCTCTCCTACTTTTTCCCATGATAGCAAGTCCCGGCTCTCTGCAATTCCAATATTCCATCCGGAATTCTCCACATCCTTCATCGGAGGGATGGAATAGTACATCAAATATCGTCCCTCAAAGTCCACCACATGCGGATCCTTGGAAAACGGGACTCCGGTACGTGATGTATCACCGAACATCATTGGGCTTTTTTGTGCATTAGAAGCTAAGGCAAATAGAAATAGGACAAAGATGGCACACTCTTTTTTGTAATTGAAAAACTTCATATTGTTATTTTTTGTGATCTCCTCCACTTAATATCTGCAAATATAGTGAATATTTTAAAAATCATACCCAAAACCAGTTGTATCCATCGGCAGGGATTAGTATAGGAATCCAAACATCCACAACGGGATTTTGTTTTCAAAACCGTATTCAATATCATCCACCGCTATATAGGCATTGCTAAGCGAATAGATTTGACGGTTGTCTTTGCCTTTTCCACCAATTTCAAAAGAATATTTTTTATCGACCGTGAAATCTCCTTTTTCAGGATATTCCACCGTATGATGATAATTTAACTGATTAAAAAGGAATGTCTCCCGTAGGTTCCCGATATTTGCTCTTCGCGCGGACAAAACGTAAGACAGATTAGTGTTTTCAAGGAAAATCTTATCAGGCTTTTGCAGTCGGCTCATTCCCGCACCATCCCGGTATAAATGCTTTGTCAGATGTGCTTCCCGCAGATAATGCAGGTAAGAGAGTAAGGTAGTACGATTAATACCGATACGCTCACTCAATTTTTGGACATTGGGGGTAAAGGTTGCGCTTTCGGTAATGATTAAAAGCAGCTGTTTCAGGCGTGAAATATAAGCGACATCAATACCCCGCAACAGCGGTAATTCGATTTCCAATATCAGATTAATCACCTCTTCCAACTGAGAGTAATACAACTCTTCCATCTCAAACGAAAAGGGATAGTAACCGTGTTCGAGATAAGCCGGAAAATAACGTAAAGGTTTTACCTTTTTCATTACTTCGATCGAGATATCACGTTGATTTTCGAGAATATCCTGTAAAGTATATAGTGGAAAATTTTCATCCAGACGCACTGACAGGTATTCGCGAAAAGATAAACCTTGTATTTCATATACCACTGCCCGCCGGCTCAAATCGGCACGGGCATTTAAGATTTCGAGCAATGACGAGCCGGTAAATACAATGTGAAGTTCAGGGAAATCATCATATTTCTATATCCATTTTGTTTATTCTAATATACAATTACATAGAAAAAACGACTATCATAATAAACAAAAATAGATCAATTTTATTCAGTTGGATAAACATTAATTGTATGAAAAAATCAAGGATAATAACGAAAAATCAATCCGATCGCTTCAAAAAAGAAAATATGACTATAGAAGTTATTCCAGCATGGCAGTAGATATCTGAGCATGGAAAGATCCGTTAATTTGTTCTAAATAACTGATTGTGTGAACTTATTTAATTATATTTGCCTCGGAAAGGAGGAAATAATTATGGCAAAAATTTATAAGGCAGAAGATATCTTTAGACCGCTGACAAGCGAACAGAAAAAAATTGCCGACCAGAACTTCAGAAGAGCAGGTAGCTTGAAAGGCAAAATAAAAGTGGCAAAAGGAGATGTGTTCAACCTGAAAGCAAACTAATGGAACGTTTTCTATTAGATACACACATACTTATTTGGTTTTTAGATGAAGACACAAAGCTGAATAGGTATATACGCGAAGGTATTTCTTATTTTCAAAACGATTATTTTATCAGTATCGGAGCATTACACGAAATTATTACACTACAAGCTGCTGATAAAATAGATTTACAACTTGATATGATGCAGATAGCCCAGATTCTAAAAAATCATAATATTAAGATTTTACCAATAGAACTCATCCATCTGAAAACACTCGAACACCTATCTATACCAGTCATAAACGGAAAAAAACATCTTGACCCTTCAGACAGAATAATGATCGCCCAAGCTATTACTGAAAAACTCACGTTCATTTCGTCAGATAAAAAATTTCCATACTACAAGGATAGAAATTTTATTCTACTTGAAAATTAAAAAAACCAACATTATTAATAAGATGACGGCCAGGTCAATCCGGACATCCGGCAACCGGCGATAAAACTTTTATTTTCTATTTCATTAGATTCAGAACTCCTGATCCCTACCAGTTTATATTGTCGCAGTTTTGTATAAAAGGACTAAATCGGTACCCGGATATTTGGTTTGTGTCCGGTTCAAAGTCTCTAATATTTTGCTGACCGCCTCGTTGTTCCTGTTGTTTGACAGGGGGTATAGGGTTATCTCCAAGGTGCCATTGTCATAATCGGGATGCATGTCTATCTGTCGCGATATTATTGACTTTACCAGTGCCCTTACCTCGTCCCGCGATCGGGTAAAATGGGGTGCGAGCAGGTTGGCCATGGCCGTTTCGGCACGGTAGCAGATCATCTTGACAATGTTTTGCAGGTGCTTGCTCTCCTGGTGAAGCTTGTTATACCTTGTTTGCTCCGGCATCCGGCTTAGCGGTATCTTGTAGGGTATCCCCGAGGCGGAGTTGACCCAGAACTCCATCATGCCGGGAAGGCACAGGCGCTGGCGGCTAACATGCTTGCGCCCCAATTCGGCCAGATGCCCATGGTAAACCTGCACGTGCCCGTCAACGTAATACAGGCCGGGTTCCATCAGGAAAGGCAACAGCAGCATCACCCCGCCGCCGGAGATGCTGCGGCAGCTTTCAAAACGCACCGGTTCCACCGGAGACAATCCCAGGGAGGCCAACAGTCGCTCATCCACACGAGTCGCGGCCATGCCCATGCCCCCGGCGGCGGAAAGGTCATCCAGGGCGCGATCACAGGGTTGGCTCCATTGGGGATTACCGGGAGGGGTTACCGGTTTCTCTTTTTTTTAACGTGCCCTTGTTGATGTGGTAGGCGATGGCCGAGTCGCTGATGCCGTGTTCACGGGCTATCCGGTATTGGCTTAAACCGGCGTCAAGCTTCTCCTGGATAGTCGCACGAAGGTCCTCCGTCAATTTGTGGCATTGCCCGCGACCGTCGGGACGGTTGAAGAAATAACCCGGACCGTGCTCATGGTAAGTCTTCACGTAACGTTCGATATTCTTCCGGTTCACCCCTAACGCGCGGCTTAGTTCCCCTATCGTGCAAAGGTGGTTGACCACTAAGCTCGCCATCGTGTGGCGGTAACTGTTCCTGTCTTCTTTCTTGTGGCAATAGATCAGGTTCCCGCTGTGAAGGTAATAGACGAAACCGTCCTGCTCACGGAAGCCGACTATATCGTTGACCATTTTTATGTCAATAGGGAATAAGGGTAATTCGAACTGCATGACGCGTAATTTTTTTCAAAGTTACGACTTTTTTGTTTTCAATAACGCCTTTGCAAATTATTGATCCTCAAGAAGGGGATCAGGAGTTCTGATTTTATAAAATATATCGGTATTGTTATACACTCCACTGAAATTACGGGAGCCGGGGCCATAGGCAAATACCGGAAGCATGATGGGTGTATGGTCGTTGGTGACACGGTATTGTTTCTCCAACTCACTTAAAAAGTCTTTTGCATCTTTCCGGTCGTTAAAGACATTCATTCCTCCTCCCGCAAGCAGCATGAGTTTCCCATCAAGCAAATAGTTAGTAAGTTGATCGGTATCGTCTCGTTCTGTTGCATGACCGTAAAAAGCGGCAGGCGTGGCATCTGCCAGGTTTCCCAGTGTAATGACACCGCACGCCAACCCTTTCTCGTACGCATAATCAGTGAATGATGCATTCACTTTTCCATCGTCGGTCATGCTGATATAGCGGTTATTAGTCGCCTTCCCGGTTGCCAGGGCACTGCCTCCTGCTGCCGAATCAGTGGTATAAGCATCTTTGGCATTGCTTTTTTGCAGTCCGATATTCTTGATACTCAACAATGTCAGCCCCTTATTCACTGTTTCCGCGGCATTGATTTGCGCCAATCCCATCCCGTCACCAATAAGGAAGATAATATTTTTTATTTTCTTTTCGGCACCGTCGTTCCGGTAAGTTGGCTGATATATCTCTATCCTTTCCGAAAGCTGAATCTTCTCACGGTTGAATCCTCTGAAGCCGGAAGTTGTCTTGTCGAGGCGGTCGGTCGTAACCATTCCATGTGCATTATGAATCTCAACCTCTATCCTGTAGTTTTTTTCCTCAAAATTCCTGAAGAAATCGGTACATTTTTCTACCCTATCCGTATTGATGATATCCACTCCCATGGCATACTGCGTATTCCAAGCTGTAATTCCGTCGGGAGATGCCCAAAAACGGATGGGTTTACCCATAGAATGTGCCTTGTCAATGATTTCCTGTACTTTTTCTTTCTGCTCGTGTAGCATTGTTCCTTTTCCGTTCCAACGGGCATATTTGAAAAATGGCTCACTGATCAGGGCTATCCTATCCAGTTGATCATCGGTATAGTTGAGAGCAACCTGACCATCGAAAAAGATAAATGGAGGATATTTCTCAAAATTTTCCGGTTTTGGCACACTACCCGTGATGACCACTTTTACGGCATTGGGATTGACGAAGGGATCAAAAACCTCGGGATATTGTCCAACCATTTCCACTATCCTAGTCAGGGTTGGTTCTGTCGGCGTCTTCATGTCGATCATCAATTGCAGGTCGTAGTCCGAATTTTTCCAAGGGCTTCCTTCGTTTTGTCTGAAAAGTTTCACCAAAGGCAACAGATACATATTTTCCAGATCAGCATCAGGAGTCAAATCTTCCTTATCATGCCCTACGAGCAAATCGCCTCTTTCAGTAACAAAAACATCCGCCTCGATGGAATATACCTGCTGCGAATAGGCCTGATAAAAAGGCACACGCTGGCGATAATCATTATGCGAATGTACCAACACACGCTGTTGCGCCAGTACTGTAAAAGAGAGCAATAAACAGACAGGTGCCAGAATTAAACTTCTCTTTGTTATCGTATTCATCATCTCGCTTCTATTAGTCTATTTCGACATGTGCAACGACAGGGAACTCCCTTTTAATTTTTCCTCCACAGCATCACCACAAAGATGCAAAAAAATATTCAGAATAAAATCAGCACTCCGGATCTCTCCGGAATTCCTTTGGACTAACAAAAAAGTCAACTTCAACCATGTAACACCTTATCCATATCAATTACAGGCAGGGGATGATAATTCTTCCATGCGCCACGGGTAAAATCCGGAATAGCCACTGAACAGCTTTTATTCAATACGGATCTCTCTGTCAATTCTACCAGGGAGGACCATGCCGCAGCATCATATACATTTTGGTCCAGAGGATAACCCTTTTGTAGGCAATAGATCAGTCGCCAGTCCATAATGAAATCCATCCCCCCGTGGCCACCCACCTGTTTTGCCTGTTCGCCAATAAACTTGCTCAGCGGATGTTCATATTGAGACATCACCTCTTTCTGTTTCCCTTCTTGCAGGAATGAATGGGTATCGGGTTGAATGGCCACCTTCTCATCCGGATATTTCACCGCCATCCCTTTTGTTCCCTGCACCAGATGAATACGTGAATAAGGGCGTGGGGAGGTGGTATCATGTTGAATCATTATACTTTTTCCCATGGCTGTATGAATAATCGTAGTATTCATATCTCCCAGCATATATCGGTTCGACAAGGTAATGCGTTCATCATCCGTTAAGTTCTCTTTTGCCCAGAGAGCCAACCCATACTGGTTTGTAGATACCGACGATAGATATTCCATGCGGTCTCCCTTATTGATTCCCAGTATTTGTGCGACAGGGCCTAAACCATGGGTTGGATAGGGATTTCCAGTATGATATCTACTGTATTCCAATCGCCAGTGTTTGTAATAACCGTTGAATTTCGAATCGCGCAGATCATGGATATAGGCTCCTTCGGTATGAATAATTTCACCCAGCAGTCCCATACGCGCCATATTGAGGGTGGCCAACTCAAAGAAATCATAGCAACAGTTTTCGAGCATCATGCAATGCAATTGCTTCTCTTCCGCCTTATCCACCAAAGCCCAACAATCTTTTACGGTCAGTGCTGCCGGCACCTCAACTGCCACATGTTTGCCATGATCCATGGCATATAAGGCGATAGGCACGTGTAGTTCCCATGGAGTTGCGTTATAAATCAGATCGATATCATCCCGTTCACACATCTTTTTCCAATCTTCTTCGCCGGTGTATGTCGCCGCCTCTTTTCGTTGATTGTTCCGGAGTGTTTGCTGGCTCTTCTCCATCCGTTCCGGAATCAGATCGCATAAGGCTACAATTTCAGTTCCTTTAATTTTGCTAAGCCTATTTACCGCACCACCACCGCGACCTAATCCTACCACTCCGATACGTACTGTCGGGATGGGATCACAACGAAGTCCCAACACCGATTTTCCCTTGGCCGGGGGGTTATGCTCATTGAAACTATTCGATAAGTCCGAATCCGACACAATACCCCCCATCGCATCCAGCTTACTGCCGAATGCCACTGCACTTCCTGCTAAAGAAGTCTTTAAAAACTGTCTTCTGTTAATTGCCATAATAAACTATAATTTTATGCGAACCAGTAGTTGAAGCTGTTCGCCAGTTCAATTGATTTCAACGACACCGAAATTGAGCTCTAATCCACTCATATACTCATCAAACTTATGCTCCGGAACATCGAATTGACAACATCATATCTTTTACAGCAAGGCATCCCAAGTCGACAAGATAGAAACACCTTTACCCATCGAAATTCTATCGAAACATTGTGACGATTCGTTCAATACCTTTCTGAAGCTGATCGATCTCCTCTTGGGTATTGTAAAAGGCAAAAGAGGCACGAACGGTACCTTCCACGCCCAGTTCGCGCATCAATGGTTCGGCACAGTGGTGACCCGTACGGACAGCGATCCCCATCTTGTCGAGCAGGGTGCCCATATCGTAGGGATGAATTCCATCCACACGGAAAGAGATCACGCTACTTTTATCAGCGGCACTTCCCTGAATGCGCAATCCCGGTATGGCAAGCAACTGTTCGGTTGCATACCGCAGCAACTCATGCTCATAAAAATCGATATTTTGTACTCCTATGGAGGAGATATAACGAAGTGCCGTAGCCAATGCCGCTGTCCCTACAAAGTCGGGGGTCCCCGCCTCAAACTTAAAAGGCAGCCGGTTGAAAGTGGTTTTCTCAAAAGAGACAGTCGAGATCATCTCTCCTCCCCCCTGATATGGGGGAAGCGCCTCGAGCCATTTCTCCTTTCCATACAACACCCCCACACCTGTCGGCCCATATACCTTGTGCGAAGAGAAGACCAGAAAATCACAATCGATCGCCTGCACATCCACTTTGCGGTGTTGCACACTCTGTGCCGCATCAATCAATATGGGAATTGCATGCCGGTGCGCTATCTCCACCATTTGTTCCACGGGGTTTACCGTCCCCAACACATTGGAGATATGGGTGGCAGCAATCAGCTTGGTACGGGGGGTGATCTTTTTTTCCAACTCATCCAGGATCAGTTCACCGTGTGCGTTGATGGGCACTACTTTCAGTTTCAGACCATAATATTCGCATTGCAACTGCCAAGGGACAATATTGGAGTGGTGTTCCATGGCGGTGATCAATAGCTCGTCGCCTTCCCGGCAATAACTTCTGCAGAACGACGACGCTACCAAATTAATCGATTCGGTAGTACCACGTGTAAAGACAATCTCATTGGAAGAGGCAGCATTGATAAACTCCTGTACCACTCTTCGTGAAGCTTCATGCTCATCGGTCGCCGCCTGGCTCAGGAAATGCACTCCCCTATGCACGTTGGCATTCACCGTAGTGTAGATCTCACTGATCTTATCGATCACACATTGCGGTTTTTGGGTAGTAGCGGCATTATCCAAAT
>JAAYFR010000289.1 GCA_012728155.1 Bacteroidales bacterium
CCTATCCTCTTAATTACCCGTTTATACGTGTCATGGCAGTAGCGTTCCTCGCTTTCGCATTAGCGACCAATTCCCAACAAAGTACCACGCTAAGAAATGGTTATTTGCCAAAGGGGATTGCCATACTGTTTTCGTTAGGGCTGTTAAGTGTTACGTCATACCAGGGTTTTTATGAGCGTGAGTGGCATAGGATAGCTCATAAATCGTTAAGAGGACAGACGGTGCAAATGTTGGCACGATATAGAAATCTTCATACGCATTTACGCTACAAAGACCTCTTTCTCTACAATTATGCCGCAGAATTGAATGTGGCTGGGGATTACGAAAAAAGCCTGCAAATCGCGCGTGAATGTGATGTCCTTTGGGCCGACTATGACCTGCAGATGCTGATGGCGGATAATTGTCTGCAATTGGAATATTTTAAAGAAACGGAGCAACATCTCACTCTGGCTGCGGCAATGTGTCCGATGAAATTCATGCCATTATACCAATTGACTGAACTTTACCTAAAAACCGAACAAGAAGAGGAAGCACAGGTATTGGCTCAAAAGATATTAGACAAGAAAGTAAAGATCCCCTCACCGGTTATCAATAGCATCAAAATTAAAATGAGAAACTTATTGAATGAACCGGACAGTTTGAATAATCCACCACAAATAATTCATCATGATATGAAACCAACAATTACTTCCTCATGGCAGGATTGCCTTTTGGATCCCCGGACTCCAAGGGCACTCCTGCCTACTTGAAGATAGGTGGTAAAACGTTTTTTCCATTTCGTAAAACCGCTTGATAATAAACAGAATATCTGATTTCAAATAAAGATAATATGGAAACGAATTGATTAAATTATAAAAAGAATTATTATGAATACGATTTTAAAAAGAAAAAGCCTTACTTTAGTTTTTGTCCTGACATGTATTATCGCTTTCGGAATTGCAGGACAAGGATGTCAACAAGAATCTGAAAATATCGATAACGATTTGAAAATTACAGCTTCTTCCGAATTAGAGGATTATATTATTGCAGCTTCTGATTTACAGCAATCACTGAAAACATTTCAAAAAGAGCTTCAAAATATAAATTTCATGAATCTTGAAACAGTTATTGAAAATGGCAGAAAAATAATGTATCTACCCGTCTCAGTACGTTCTCTCAACATTGAGAAGAAAGCAACTCTTTTAAATCAGAAAAAGGAAAACCTTCTTCGCAAGTATCCGCAACTAATTTTAGAAAATTTAAATAATTTTGCTCATATTGTGAATCATTGTATCAATCAATCTGCAAAGATAAATGATTCTTTCTTGGATAATAATATTAATTATCATCAACCACGTACTAGGGCAATTGTAGGTGAATATAGTTTTGACAGCCTAAATGGGCTAGTGGGTCATCTTTACAATTGGATGTTATCTCCTGATTATGTTGAGGTTGTTATCTATTTTTTCACAGATGGATCAAATATGGTTGTACTAGATGATAGGAACACGGTAGGCACATCTGTAAATTTTTTCGATGAGGGTGGTAGCCATGGCAATTATTATTATGACGGAAAACAGATTTTAAGTATTGCACATACGCATATGTCCAGCAACAACCCAAGTGACTCAGATTATGCCCTTAAAGATAAATATACAGGAATTGGACATGCTATTTATTACAATGGTTCATTTCATTACTATTAATATTTCAAAGATGTACTATATTTGCAAGGAAACTCATATACTTTTAAATTTGAATCAATGAAGGCTATTATCATTTTATCAATCATGTTTGCATTTACCGGCAACTTAATAATATCCCAGCCTGTAAATTATGAGAATGGAGGGAGATATTTAAAAACGGTTGAATATAATGTGATTCACCCAGGAGTGACGGAGGATGACTATATGTACAATCTGAAACACAAATCTATAATTGACAGGTTGTTTTTTGGGACAAAAAACTCTTTTATGGAATTTGTATTCGTAGATTCACCCGAAGGAAGTAATCAAGCTGTCGCATTTCGTATCATCCAAAATCTTGAAAATGACTCCTATAAATTAGAAGTGATGTGCTTGGAAGACATGCTTAAAGTATATGATATACGGAGAACACTGTTGGAAAAGACAACAACAATCTCTCTTCCATTTTGGGTGTCAAAAGTACTCCCAAAGGAAACTGAAGAGCAGATAAAAAATCACAACAAGCAGGCCGCAATTTTCAAATATAACGATGAGTTATATAAGCCTTATCGACCTGAACCCTTGAATTTTCAGATTTGTAAAGAACTCGCTGAAAAATTGCATGAAAAAACTTCAATTCTAATTGAGAATTTTAAAGGAGCGGGAATACCTCTGGATATTAATGACGGTTTCGAAGTTACATTCCGTTGTGTCATAGACAATGAGTTATGGACTTTATCCATTCATTACCCTCAGGGAAAAGCTCTCCAGTTTTCCAATCTTTTCAGAGAAATAATAACTGATGGCTTCGATAATAAACTTGACCAGGATAAATATATAGAAATTCTTGATAATATATTATAATTGAAAGGGAAAGGAGTCAAAGATTTTTTTATGTCTAAAAAACTCAACTAATGTAATGATTAAAAAATAAGTTAGGACGGATTTTCCGGTTTTACAAGGTAGTTCCACTTGGGTAGCTTCGAGCGGTGAACGACCTGCCATTTTAGGCGTCGTTCATAGTTATTGTCAATCGGTCTTTTTATATCATAAGTTTTCTTGTTTATGTCAACATGTACGGTCAACCCTCTCGAAGTGGTAGTTTTAGCGACCCGTTGTGCCGCCTGCTCAATGGAAAGCAGGGGAGCTCCGCTCCAACTGCGTGTGATTTGTGAGAACAGCCTATGTTCGATAGGATTCCACTTGGAACAATAAGGAGGATATTGCTTTTCAGTGAAACTATCGGTTCTTGATGCTTGAGAAATGTCCCAATTTATTTTTTATTGTTTACTAAATCGAATAGTTTAATTCAGGATGATCTATTTTTTATCAGCGGAAACAAACTAATTCCTTCTGGCCACAATTTATCGAAAATTTCGCATTTAAAATTGAGAAGCGAAGGAGGTCCTTATGAAGACCCTACGCAAACAAAATATTATTGGTGGGGAAACACTCAAACTACAAATTTAGACCAGCAAGGCGCATATGATTATTATCATAATTTTGAGAATACCGGTAAAATACAATCAGCTATCGCCGGACTTATTGCGGGCTTTGCTTCTTTACCCGTCGGCGCTGCCATCACTGTTGGAAGTTTTGTTTTCTCATATGTACAAGGCAACGCAATATACAATGCGGCCAGATCAGGAGGTATAACAATAGAGACTACGACAAATTATGGACAGATGGATCCCTCTACACCCGGTTCGGGGATAACTACCAGAGTAAAGGATTCAAATGGAAATACAGTTCTAACATATTGACAATTTGAAGAATGAAAAAATCAAATTTATGGAGAATAATTGGTTCCTCACTTATAATGTTGATTGGAGTTGCATTGTTTTTTTTCACGATGGATCCATTTAAAGATTATTCCATCATATTTATGGCATTGGGAGCAGTAGGGTTAATAAAACTTATCAATAATATAATTTTAAAATATATTCTGTTTGTCATAATACTTTGCACTACTATTATAATTCTTCTTGTCGTATGAACCACATCAGGATAATGGATGAAGTCTATTGAGCACAAAAACGAAAGGAAAAGTGTTCTTCATCCTGAATGATAAATTTTTTATTATAACTGAATTGGAGCGGTGATCAATATTGCGGGAGCGAGCATCTTCTTTTTATAAAAAATTCCCGGTATCCTTTCACATTATCTTTTGGCATGTGATTTATTTTCCATACTTTTGTAAAATCATACTTGGAATACTTGTAAAATCATACTTGGGATACTTGTAAAATCA
>JAAYFR010000290.1 GCA_012728155.1 Bacteroidales bacterium
CCTCATCAACAATGACCAGGAAGCATTTTGCGAACTGTATGCAAGATATAAACAACAGCTGTTGTATTTTGCCATGAAATTTGTTAAATCAACTGAATTTGCAGAAGATATTTATCAGGATACATTTACCGTCATCTGGCAGAGTCGCCGCTTCCTTGATCCCGAGAAAACATTTTCATCTTACCTCTATACTATTGTGAAAAATAGAATTCTCAATGCTCTAAGAGAGATTGAGAACGACAGAAAGCTTAAATCGTATATCCTTTCTAATGCTATTGATTATTCCGATGTCACTAATCAACACATCCAGTTGAATGAATTGGAAACTATTCTTGACAGAGCGTTGAAAAAATTAACTCCACGACAACGTCAGGTATTTGAAATGAGCCGGAACGGACAAATGACCCATAAAGAAATAGCAAACACACTGGGTATTTCGGTGTTTACGGTACAAGAACATCTTTCGGTAGCATTAAAATCGATTAAACATTCACTGGCGAGATATCCTGATTATCTGATGGGCATTTTGCTTATCTTGATTTGTGTAAATGTATAAAAAAAGTTAATCATACCCCAGTTTTTTTACTTATCCGTGTATTACTTATAAACGAACAGAATAAAGAAAGTCGGTTTTTTTGTTTTGTTTAATATGAGGTAGATGCTTGTTGTTTTTACTAAGATAACAAGTGCATTTTCCTGTTAGTATGATAATTTATGAGGAGTAAGAAAGAAAAGATAATCAGACGTTTTTTGGATAATCTCTATACGAAAGAAGAGGCTAAATATTTTTTCCGGTATATGAAAGACCCGGAAAATGATATTTTGATAGATAGTATAATAGATGAGCTGGAAGAAGAGAGCCGATTGAGAGAAAATCCTGATAATGTGAATTATCAACAGTATAAACAAGAAGCCCGTCAATTATTGGAACATCTTGAAAAGAAGAGGAAAATCCGGTTTCGTCGGATTACAACATATGTGGCTGCAATGGTGTCGGTAATATTGCTATCGGTATATATATTTCAATATATCAAGACCACGGATGCTTCTTCTGTGATGTACACTGAAACTTCCCATGGGGAGAAAAGAAGTTTTGTATTTCCTGATAGTACGAAGGTGATGCTAAATTCTTGTACTAGTATTAGTTATCCAGAAAATTTCGGTAAAAATAAACGTCGGGTGAAACTTTCAGGAGAGGCCTATTTTCAAGTAAAAAAAGATAAAATTCCTTTTATTGTGGAAACGGCACGCTTTGATGTGGAGGTATTGGGTACCGCTTTTAATGTAAAGGTGTATGATGAAGATGAAACTGTATCAGTAGCCGTGAGTGAAGGTGTGGTGCAGGTATCGTTGTCTGGAGCATCGTTTGTATTGCAGCGGAAGGAAAAAGTAACTTTGAATACCCGTACTGGAGATATTATCAAGGAAATCCGGGATGATGAATATTCTTTTTTATGGATGAGAGGTGGGTTGTATTTTGACCGTACGCCCATTTGTGATATTGCAAGAGAACTAGAAAGAATATATGGTTGCCATATAGTATTTAAAGAAGGACAGGAGTTTAATAACCTGATTTCAGGAGAACATGACAATCAGGGTCTCGAATCTGTATTACGATCCATTGAATATACAAGCGGAATCAAGCACATGAAAACAGGAAATCAAATAATTTTTTATAAATAATATACATTCTAATCCTAAAAATGAGCCTATGAAAATATAATCAGACAGATAAAAATTGAGACAGAAACAATAACTCCATCATTGACCAGTTTGCAAATTCGTTTGACATGGAGTTGTCTATTGCAAATTTTGTTTAAAAATATCAAACAGAACAAATATATGAAAATCACTAATCAATTAAAAAAACAAACGCTATCTTTTCTTAATCTTCCTATGATGATGCTTTTGTTTTTTGCTGTGATTGCCCCGGCTTACGGGCAAAACACGAAAGACAATAATCTCACGCTCAATGTACAGAATCGGCCTGTTCGTGAAGTCTTCCAGCAAGTCAGTACGATGACTGGCTACAAATTTTTTTACGATCAGGACATTGTGGACAAAGCGCCCAATATTACATTGGACGTCAAAAACGTTACTATTCAGGATATTCTGGATAGAATAACGTCAAAAACGAATCTTTATTTCCAGCTGACCAATAATACGATATCCGTTGTATATAGAAAATCGGAGAAAGATAATATCCCAGTTGAACACGTTGGAGGAAAAACTATTCAACTAAAGGGACAAGTGATCGATGAGGGAGGGGATCCCTTACCGGGAGTCACTATTACTGTGGTGGGACTTGTCAAGGGGGTAATTACGGATATCGGTGGAAATTATTCTATTGAAGTAGATCAGACCGATGAGTTGGAATTTTCATTTGTAGGGTTAGAAACCCAGAGAATCAAGGTTGGAAACAACACAACCCTCAATGTTGTGATGAAGGAAAAAATAGATGAATTGGATGAAGTAACGGTGGTTGCTTTCGGTAAACAAAAAAAAGAGAGTGTGATCGCTTCTATTACAACCATTAACCCTGCTGAATTAAAAGTACCTTCGAGCAATTTGACTACAGCTTTCGCAGGACAGATGGCAGGAGTAATAGCCTATCAAAGAAGTGGTGAACCCGGAGCAGATGATGCCGATTTCTTTGTACGCGGCATCACTACTTTTGGCACAAACCGTAATCCTTTGATTTTAATTGACAACATAGAACTTACCAAAACAGATTTAGCCCGCCTACAACCGGATGATATTGCCAGTTTCTCAGTAATGAAAGATGCTACGGCTACAGCGCTATATGGAGCTCGTGGTGCCAATGGGGTTATTTTAGTAACCACCAAGCAAGGAGAGGAAGGTCCTACCAAAGTACAATTCAGGATGGAACATTCA
>JAAYFR010000030.1 GCA_012728155.1 Bacteroidales bacterium
ATCTCCAACATCGACTCATATTTTTCCAACTCATACCGGACAACCTGCTCTTCCTTGAGCCGAAGCTGAAGTTCCACTTCTTCCTGACGCAGTTTTGTCAATTCCAAAGCTATCCGGCTCGCCTTCGCTTTTGTTTTCAGGTAAAGATAAACTGCCATAAGTGCTGCCGCGAGTAGTATGGCGATACCTGTTAACAGTATCCTCAATTTCAAATCCGCCTGCCGTTTCTCTTCCAGATAAGCTATCTGCTGTTCCTTCTCCTTGGTCTCATATTGTGTCTGCAACTGCTGCGTGACGGCGAACTTTTCTTTGGTGAAAACCGAATCTTGTAACTGGTCCCTCTTTTTCAAAACATCAAACGCCTCATCAGACCGACGCGTAGAGATAAGTATTTGAAGCCAGTTTTCATATCCCAACAGTTGCAATGTGATCTCCTCTTTCCCTTCCAAGGCATCAAGCACTTTGCGCGAATAGAGTTCGGCCAAATCATATTTCCCCATTTTTGTATAAGCAGCACTCATGGAATTCCACGAATGCACCATGCCGATGGTGTCATTGAGTTTTGACTTGACATCCAGCGATTTTTTCAACAACTTGATGGTTTCATCATATCGTCCCGCATCATAGTATGTCTTGGCTCTGTTGTTATAGATACTGCTTAAAACACTCAAATTTCCCATCGCGTTGGCCAGCTCTTCGGCACGGATATAGATCTTTTCCGCCTCCTCTACTTTTCCAATACCATTTTGCATTATGGCAAGATTGGAAAACGCATTCAATTCCCCCACTTTGTGGTCGGTTTCCTGATATAAGTATATTGCCCTCTTTAGATTTTCCTCTGCCTGGCCGGCTTCTTTATATCGGTAGAGCGTAGTTGCCATATTTGTCAAAACATCAGCTTCATCCCGTTTATTATTATTGCTTTTTGCGAAATCCAGCACTTTTTGATAGTGATAGACGGCCGAATCCCTCAACCCGATGGCCGTATAGGAGGGTCCCAAATTATTATCAACCCGGCTCATGAGTCTTTCCGCTCCCTGGCTTGGGACGAAAGAGGCGGCGGTCAGATAATAGTTCACCGCCTCCCTTGCCTTCCGCCGTTTATCCTGATTGATCCCCAGATTGATCAGGATAGATGCCCTCTTAAAAGAATCTTCCTGCATATCCAAAAGTGAGATACCTCTTTTCAAAACGGAGTCACTTTGCTCTAACCGGAATTGAATGGAATAAGCTGTCCCCAATTTATTATAGATATCGACTGCCTGTGAAATGCTGTATTGCAGTGTGTCGTTTGCCAGAAGTTGTTCGAGTATTATCCTCACAGAATCAGGAGTCCTCAACATCAATGACTCTGCCCTGTCAAGTATCCCGGCAACCAAGTCGTCATTTGTTTCGCTATACCCCGGTCTTTGGCATGATGTTCCATACAAGGAGAGACCTAAAATAGCAACTGATATTAGATAGAATGTGAAAGTGAAAATTTTTTTAGTAAAAAAGATTTGTTTCATTTTGATAAATTAATGTGATTGTTTTGCAAAAATAGGATGAATTTTTAATAATTGAAACAATTTTGGTTAAATTGTAGAGATTTGTAGAGACAAAAATTTAAATAATCGGTGTTAATTTGTGGGAAGTATTGGAGTGTATTTATAATCTACTCTATTTATTAGTTAAAGTTTGGTTGATTTTATGTATTGTATCTGCAGATTTTTAAACTACCCATAAAAATGAAAAAGTATTTACAGATTTTCACGTTGATAGTGATTACGTGTTTGGCCGGTTGTCAAAAAGATACCGAAGTTGTTATTACGGAACCGAAAGTGACGACCGGAGAAATCACATCGGTCACAACCACCTCTTTCGATTATGAGTCCAATATAACCGAAGATGGTGGAGCTTCCGTGACAGCAAGAGGTGTTTGTTATGGTACGAGTAGTAACCCCACTATTTCCGATAGCAAGACAACGGATGGCTCGGGAACCGGCGCCTTCTCGGGAACTATTCAGAAACTGACGCCTGAAACCACCTATTATGTGAGGGCTTATGCCACCAATTCCGCCGGGACCGGTTATGGTGAGGTGAGAACGGTGAAATTGCTGGAACAGAAAACACTCCAGGGTGCCGAACAGGCATACCCGGG
>JAAYFR010000291.1 GCA_012728155.1 Bacteroidales bacterium
CCTCTCTCTCCGCCAGTAGCCTAAGACAAAAGGCGACAAAAAACAGACAAACCCCACAAGTTCAATGACTTGTGGGGTTTTTTCTTTCTGTCTTGTCCGGGTGTAAAGATACGATACTTGTTTTTTATACGTCTCTTTCATTCAACTAACTCTTTTGGTAATACTAAACTATATTTTTGCACTAATACTCCGGAATTAACAAGACTACGGTTGCCTGAACCAAGGTCAATTTTAGTTTGATCTATGTATTTGAACCAGCTGTGCCCTGCACGTTCCGCAAAATAAAGAAAGAGCCGTTTGACTTTTATAGATGTACACACCTCTAATAATTCTTGTACTTGTTTCGGACGCAAGGTTGATAATCCCTCCATTAACTCATAAGCCTCAGTCAAGGAAAAATCTTTGGGGCATAGCGACAAACATTCCATCATCGCTCGTGCCGGAGTGGATATTTTCATACTGATTCCTGCATCAGAGTAATCATTCAAACCAACTGGCTCTGACACAAATAAAGTTGCTCTGAATATTTTATATTCGAGATCCCATTTGTTGCTGATGAACCATAATGGTAATTTAGTTTTACCGGGAGCAAAGAGCGTTGCTTCTTGAGTATTTAACTGCAGATAATGGGCAACCCCATTCAACTCCAATGCAGTACGTCCACCTAAATGAATATTTATAGTTGATTGAGTCTGAAATGCTGCAAGAGCACCAGATAGTAGAAACGGATCATTTGATTTAAGCATAGCACCTTTTCCTATGGATTTCAACCAACCACTTTTCCTGTACTGTTGTTGAAGTTCATACGGATATCCTTCTGAAACAAGCCAAGAAGAGAGCAACACAAGTCCTTTATGGTATTCTTGCATTAGTCTATTTATCTTCGATTGGTTTATTTTAGAGCTATCATTCATATTTAAAATATCATAACGAGAACAAAGATAAATATTTTTATTGATTGGACAAAACTCTATAGTTTATAATTGGCTTTTAACTCATATTTTAAATATATGAGTATCACCATTTGTAAACAACGGATATGTAAAAAGTCAGCAAACTCAACTTTTTTCGGTTCATCATAAGGGTTTAGTGCAAGGTGCAAGTACCTATATATAGGTACTTGCCTGCAAGTCGTTCTGCCAAGTCTTCAATATCATGCTTTCTCGCTATTTGTTTTATCCAATCTTCAGGAATACCTTCATATCCATAAAAAATACCAGCCAATCCACCTACAATAGCAGCGGATGTATCGGTATCGTGTCCTAAGTTTATGATACCTAAAACGGTATCCCTATAATTAGTCTTTTCTAGAAAAAACCAAATACTTGACTCTAAAACTTCTATTACATATCCACCTGATTTTAAATCTTCAATCTTTGTTTCACGAATGTCATTTTGTATGATTCTGGAAAAATGCTTCCTTTCAGTTTCTGGAAAATTAATTTTATCCCATAGGTCAGTTACTATTTGTCTTGTTGCTTGATAAGCATCGTTCTTGTTTTCACCATCTAATATTTTCTCAGCCAACTTTAAATAGATAAAACAACTCATTCCTGCTCTGATATGCCTATGTGTGAGTGCAGAGACATCCCAAGTGATATCAAATTGCTTAATTGGGTCCATTCCTCTTATATAAAACAGGAGTGGTAAGATTCTCATTAATGAGCCATTCCCATTTTCACGTTCATAATCCGAGTCTGATGACTTAAGCTTATTAAGTTTTTGGAAATTTTCTTCTTGAAGAATTTTCAAAAGATTAGATATGGCCCGAGAAGTCGTAATCCCTATATCAAAAACACGATTATGTGCTGTCCACCAGGCGTTTTCTCTCCATGAATAAAAGTTGGAGGCCATCGAACCTAAACTATATCCATTATTTGCTAAAGCTTCGGCAAGACAAAAGGTTAAAGAGCTATCGTCTGACCAAGTTCCCGGTGGTTGATTATAGGTTCCAAATCCAATCATGTCTGTTGCTGGTTTTTGTTCCATTTCCTCTCTTGAACTAAATTCAAAAGGAACACCTAAAGCATCGCCAACTGCAACCCCAAAAAGAGCAGATTTTATTTTATTAGAAAAATCAATCCCTTGATTTGCAAAAAGCATATTTCCAAAGTTACTCCAACCTTTTATAATATCAGTTTCGCTTTTTATGTTTCGGGTTGAGTAGATGTTTTCGACGTCAATACCTAAAAGTTCTCTTGCGATAAGAAATGAAAAGGTTTCAATGTCTGTGTTGTCATCTTCGTTATTGTGTTTCTCTTGATTTCGTTCTGACCAAAATTCTGTTATTGAATAACCATCAGTTTCCTTGTTTACTTTTGCTTTGTATATCCCGTTGCCTGTCCAAGAACGATGAAAATAAAGCCATTCGTTTTCATAGTAGATAAACCATTTATCCTCCATTTGTTGTGGAATAAGTCCGTTTATCATTTTTGAAAACTGCTTGTCTGTCAGATGTAAGTCAATGGCAATTCGTTTTGGATTGTCAATAGCTTGGTTTCGCCAAGTGTATTTTGTTGCTATTTCGTTCATTTTGCACTATGTGGGTTTTGCTTGTTAATAACGTTAAATACTCGCACTCCAAATATACAACATTCGTAAATATTTACCATAACATTCCTATCCGAATAAGTAGTTGGCAAGTGGTAGCTCTTTTATACAGATTTACCCACCAACCCCGCTAAAGACAACGTAAAATCAGTAACATCCTTATTTACACTGGCTTTTTCCAGTGCTTTCATGTATTCCTGACGCTTTTCAATAGGAATGACTGTTCAATTATAACCACCCGAAATCAGCATCGTATTCATCAGAAAATGAGCTATACGTCCGTTTCCGTCCATATAGGGGTGGATATAGACGAAAATAAAATAACCTAATACTGTCCTAACTCGTGCGTCTAGTTCGTTTCGATCGGATGTTGTTCAGGAACTATTGGAAAATACGAGTAATTAGAAGGTCAAGAGGATGTTTTTATATATGGCAGAGAAAGCTGGACATTATTGGTCCGAATTATTTGATATCGAAAAGATAAAATTGGGTACAGGTAAGCGCCAGCTTGTTGAAAATGGAATTTCTATACCCAAATATAAAATAACAGTCCCGCAAGAATTATATGATTATGAATGAACTATATAAAAAAACAGGTAGGATTGTTCAGAGATCCTTTTTAATTTTCAGACCCAATAACCAGAATTTTCACTTTTTTGCCTCAATTTCCCGTTAAAACTTCATCTTTTACCAATCTTTCCACTATCTTTACAGCTTAACTTTAATATTTATTTAAATGACAATGTTTCAAAAGCTCATTCACACACGTGGTGTCAAGCAAAAATGGCTTGCACAGCAGATTGGAGTGAGCGAGGTGACCATCTCAAATTGGATGAGAGGTATACATAAACCCACGGATGAAAATCTAAAAAAGATCGCAGAGGTGCTAAATATGGATTTTCAACTATTGAAAGAGGCAATTAATGAAATATAGTTTGTCATATACCGCTGCATCGTTACGCATTCACGACACGATATTGGTTGCTAAAGCGATGATTGATGGCGACAACATCTTTAACAGTGTTGACGAAGAGATTGGCAATGGTAAAAGTGCTACGGGGAAGCGCATTCGCAGTGAGTTGATGAAACGATTGTCCAATCTCACCCCGGAGCAGTTGAGTTACCTAAAAGATGCCAATTTAGATGATGCGAGTAAAATTGCGTTTTTGAGCATCTGTAAAACCTACGACTTTATCCACCAGTTCGTGGTTGAAGTGCTGCGCGAGAAAATGATCCAATTTGATTATACTGTAACAGATGGTGAATACCTCTCTTTTTTTAACCGTAAAGCGGAATTGCACCCGGAGCTGGAGGAGATATCGGATTCAACCAGTTATAAGATTAAGCAGGTGCTATTCAAAATATTAGAAGAAGCCGGTATAATCGATTCCACCCGGGCTAAAACAGTACAACCCCAGTTCTTATCATCGGCGGTAGAGCGACTTATCCGCGACGATAATGAACAGCTTCTCAGGATTTTCTTTTACAGCGATACCGATATCAATACAAGCCCATTTTTAACTCAATAAAAACTGCTAACACAAATCATGAATCAATTAGCTACATCTATAAATCAGGCATTTGACAAATTAAAGAGTCCTAAGTTTCTTAAAAAGGAGGGATTAGGAGGGGAGATCC
>JAAYFR010000292.1 GCA_012728155.1 Bacteroidales bacterium
AAACTAAAGGCGGTGAAAGGAGTGAAATCGGTCTCCAGATTGAATTGATAGCCAGCATAGCGTGGATTTGGGAAAAGGAGATTTTCCCTTCGCGATTCTTAGGTTGAGGAGTTATCTGATTTCTGGATCGCTGATTGGTTCAGCTCCTGTTGGGGCAGGATTCGATCCCTGAAGATCGGGCAGGGTGGACAACAACTGTTGCACGTACTCCCTCTCATAATCTTGCGGACGAAGAATCTGATCTTCATATTGAATGAGATCGATATCAATGATCATCTTCCCTAAATACTTGTCTCGGGGAGTTCGCCCTACCGCTCGCTCTGTTTGTTTGATCTTATCGATAACCTCTTCCGGCGACATCTCAGTGTCGGCTCTTGCAAGCACATTTCGAAAAAGGTAGGTATATTTGTCGTCTTCCGGTTCAGTGAGGATGGGATCACTAAAAACAATAGTGGGAAAAAGGAAGGTAAGCATCCTTTTCGCCTTGTCGATATTGGTTTTGGCAAACGTATTTGATCCTATGCTTAATAAAATGGTGCTCATACTGATAAATTGAATTACAAATATAGACATTTTAAATGAAAATGAATAGTGAATCGCAAAATCTATTATCTTTGTTATATTAAACCTTGTGAAAAATGAGAAATTTTCAAATTGTATTGTTGCTGTTTCTCCTCTTCTTTGCTTTTGATCTTTCGGCTCAAGGCGATAAACCTGTGGTATATAGGATCAATATAAAGGAGAATATAGGCAGTAATACATGGATATATCTTCAGAACGGACTCTATGAGGCGGCCGGAAAAGAGGCGGCCGCAGTGCTCTTGCATATGAACACTTACGGTGGAAGCGTGGTAGAGGCCGATTCTATGCGTACAGCTATTCTCAATGCGCCCCTTCCAGTATATGTTTTTGTGGACAATAACGCTGCGTCGGCCGGAGCACTTATCTCTATCGCTTGTGACAGCATCTTCATGCGCAGCAGCGCTTCCATCGGTGCGGCGACGGTGGTGGAGGGAGGAACTGGGGAAAGGGCTTCCGATAAACACCAATCCTATATGCGTGGTATCATGCGCGCTACAGCCGAAAGTCATGGTAAGATAGTGACTGTGAACAACGGCGATACGGTTGCTAAATGGAGGCGCGACCCGAAAATTGCTGAAGCGATGGTCGATGAGAAAGTGGTGATACCGGGTTTTGCCGACTCTACGCAGATTCTTACCCTGACAGCCAGCCAGGCGATGGAATTGGGCTATTGTGACGGTATTGCCGAAACGATACATGAAGTGGTCGTGACACATTTGGGCTATAGCGACTATTCCCTGGAGACCTATAATCCCTCTTTTTATGATAAAGTGAGGGGATTTCTGACCAATGGGGTGGTGCAGGCACTCCTTATCATGTTCATCATAGGAGGTATATACTTTGAATTACAATCACCCGGCATAGGTTTTCCTACAGCTGCCGCTATTACTGCCGCCATCCTCTATTTCACACCTCTCTATCTCACGGGATATGCCCAGAATTGGGAGGTGCTGTTGTTTGTGTTGGGACTTATCTTTATCGTCTTTGAGATATTTGTGGTCCCCGGTTTCGGAATTACCGGCATCCTGGGGATACTCTTTCTCTTCTCGGCGTTAGTGCTTGCTCTCATAGGCAATATACGGTTTAACTTTGAAGGATTGCCTGCCATGGAAATGTTCAGGGCGCTGATGGTGGTTTTGGGTGGTACAGGGATGGGACTGCTGCTGATCATTTACCTGTCGGGCCGGATCGGCAAGCCGGGGTTTCTGCAATTTGCAGCACTACATACCGATCAGGAAGGGTATCTCTCCGTACCGATGGAGCCGCTCTCTTTGGTGGGGAAAAATGGTGTGGCAGCAACAGATCTCCGTCCTTCCGGCATGGTCAACGTGGATGGCCAACTATATGATGCCATCTCGCTGAAAGGATTTATCGACAAAGGAGATAATGTAGTGGTGAGGCGGTATGAGAACTTCCAGCTCTATGTGATTCGTTCTTGATCTGGATGATGTTGGGATTGACATTTGACAGAAATCCTTTGCCAACCTGTGAAATAAAACACCCCGGAGGATTACCTTCGTGGTGTGCGTCTTTTTGTTGCAAACGTTGTACTCTGTTGCAAAACAGTAGTTCCGTTAATTGTATGCAGCTACCTCTTCTTGAGAATAGGCCATTTTCTTAGAAACGAAAAAGATGGCAAAAGGAACTAATAACAGAACAATTGCCCAGAGAATATTACTCACTAAACTCCCTTTTTTCATGTTATTCACATAGATATGTCCCAGTAATCCTTCAATTACCAATATGAGTCCAATGATTAAATTGGTGTTATTGATTCCACCCGTCAAAAAAGGAATCACCAAAATAGCAACGCCTATGAGCATTACTACTACCCCGATGTTTCTCGCTAATTCTTTCATGTGTGTATAATAATTATTGTTTTTGATTTCGTAACGCAAATAAACACAAAATTCAACAAACGAAGAAATAAATCGGGATAAAAATTTTCTATTCAGCCCAAAAATGAACTTTGTAGATAAAAAAATGATTTTTTATCACCATTCAACGCTCAAATTGTATATTTTTGTGAAAAAATCTCGGGGAGCTCTTCAGCGAGAAAACCGGATGGTTACTCTCGATTTAGAAAATTGGTCCCACAAAAATTGAATGGTGTGAAAAATACAGTTGTGTTCTTGTATCAATGGCTCATATTTGTGCCGATTTTTGTAACGCTTACCCTTCTTACGGCATTGACCGTAATGGTGATGGCTCCCCTTTTCGGGAGTAAGTTCTGGGGTTATTATCCGCCCAAATGGTGGTCGAAGCTGACCTGTTGGTTGGCACTATGCAGGGTGAAGTCGAGAGGAGGTGAGAATCTGGATCCCAAGCAATCGTATGTGTTTGTGGCGAATCATCAAAGCGCGTTTGATATTTTCCTGATATACGGCTTCTTGAATCAGAATATCAAATGGATGCAAAAGCAAAGTTTGAGGAAGATCCCGTTCGTAGGCTTTGCCTCCGAAAAAGCGGGCCATGTATTTGTAGACAGCAGCAATCCTAAATCACGGGCAGCTTCAATTAAAACGGCGAAAGAGAAAATCGTGAACGGGGTATCTATGGTGATCTTTCCGGAGGGAGCACGCACCAGGAGTGGGGAAATGGGACGTTTTAAAAGAGGTGCCTATCATCTGGCATATGATATGAACTTGCCGGTGGTGCCACTCACCATAAATGGTGCTTATGATGTTTTGAAGAGAACCGGTTTTAACCTCAAACCGGGAAAGATGGAGCTTGTGATCCATAGACCAATCGATACCGCCTCACTCACGGAGGCAGAGATACCCGAATTAATTGATGAAACGAGAAATATCATCTATTCCGCATTATGGGAGAAATATAAGTAATCTGATGTGAAATTGGAAATTTCTGTCGATCCGGTTGACTCATTTCATATGGACTGTATATAAAAAGAAATGGTTGTCTCACGACAACCAATCTTCATTGTTAACCTTAAATCTAATACCATGAAAAACACGTTGCAAAAATAAGGCGCTCCTTTCTTTTTTCCAAACAATAGGGTGGAAAATATTCGAATTTTAAATTTATTTAGCAATAATGGGTTCTATTGTGAACGAAAAGAGTGTTGGTTAGTTTTTGTTTGCATATCTTCAAGAATAGGCTCACTATTCAAAATTAAACTGTGCTATGGAGGGTTTGTAACTATTTTGACTACTTTTGTGGAGTAAAATCGACACAGGGATTATCGAGTTCTTGAAAAAATTATACATTCATATCTTGAAGGTATAGAGGATGAATTTTGGCAAAGGATATGGCTATAGCCTCTATATCGACAAATATTATTTATCCTTCACCGAAGAAGCCCGTTTCAGGGGAAGAGGGGAATGGCACGTTATTTAATTTTTATGAAGAGACAAATTACACTTTGCCTGATACTGCTGTGCATGACAGCTCATCCGGTTCTTGCACAGCGTTACACTATCAGCGGATATATCACCGACAAGGCAAGCGGTGAAACCCTTATTTCCGCTGCCGTTTTCGACTCACATTCCGCCAAAGGGACGGCTACGAATAATTTTGGCTATTATTCGCTGACGCTACCGACAGGAGAGGTAACCCTCGAATTCTCCTATATCGGGTATCGGACAGTCAGAGAGGAGTTTCACCTGCAGCACGACACGGTGTTGAATATCCAATTAGATCTGGACAATATGCTGGAAGAGGTGACGGTGGTCGGCCATCGCTCCGAAACAGGAGTCAAAGGATCCCAGATGAGTACGGTGGATGTGCCTATCGAACAGATAAAAAATATTCCGACCCTCCTTGGCGAGAACGACCTGATCAAAGCCTTACAATTGTTGCCGGGCGTGCAATCGGGCACCGAAGGTTCGGCGGGGTTATATGTCCGTGGAGGCGGGCCGGATGAAAACCTGCTCCTGCTGGATGGAGTGCCGCTCTATAACGTCAACCATATGCTTGGTTTTTTCTCCGTGTTCAACAGCGATGCGCTGAAAAATGTGACCCTCTATAAAGGCAGTTTTCCCGCACGCTTCGGTGGACGACTCTCTTCCGTTGTGGATGTGAGAATGAAAGATGGTGATGATAAAAAAATTCACGGAACGGCAAGTATTGGCCTGATATCATCCAAATTACAGTTGGAAGGGCCTTTCATAAAAGAAAAGACCACCTTCAACCTATCACTGCGTAGAACTTATCTCGATGTGCTGGCCCAACCGATTATCAAAATGGTACAGGATAATGAAAATGGAGGGGTGAATAGTGCCGGATATTTCTTTTACGACATAAACGCCAAATTTACCCATAAATTATCGGATAAAGACAAACTATACCTGAGTACCTATTTCGGCGATGACGCTATTTATCTGAAAGCCCAGGACAAATATTCCTACGGTGATAATATGGAATCCAAAGATTATACGAA
>JAAYFR010000293.1 GCA_012728155.1 Bacteroidales bacterium
GGCGGATATGGTCACGATGGAGTGGCCCGACTTGACAGCGCTCCCATCGGTGAGGGAGGGACTGGTATATGAGACAATCCCGTTGGAAGTCGCCGCGATAATCACCTCATCGCCCTGTGCCGCCTGGATATGTCCGCTGGTCTTGATCACGTAGCTGAACGAACCGGGAGCGACCTGCTCTGTTTCCAGACCGACCACTTCGGCCTGTTGACGGGAGAAGTGAATCTCATCCGTTTCTCCGGAAGAATGGTCGTGATCATGCCCAGCATCCGTCGAATGGTGGTCTCCTTCTTCACTTGCCGAATGACTGTGTGTCCCGTCGGAAGAGTGATCATGGTCGTGATCGTGATCATGGTCGTGCGAGTGGCTGTGATTGTGCTCATCTAAATGTTCGTGCGGATCTTTTCCAGCCGAAGATGATCCGTTTTTATTTCCGGCATGGCATCCCGAAATAAGCAAGGCTATTGCGATCAATGCGCCTACAATATAAGTCTTCATTTTTGATAAAATTTATTTCTCTGTGATGATTAGAAAATGATGCATTGACAGCTATTTCTTGAATAGCCATCAATCCTGTGATGAAATGTAGCAGGTTGTTCAGGAAAGGATAAAAGGCGGAGCGCGCAAGCCATGGAATCGGCTTACTTCGGCAGAGGTGTAAAATAGCAGGTATTCCCCCTGTTTCGGTTTCGTATTGGTATTATAAGCAGGGCTTATCAGGAAGTCCGAAGCAAGAAAAAGCAGCGAAAAAAACGGGTTATGCGCCAGGTTATCGCCATGATCGAATGAAGGCGTCTTGATTTTTATCTCGCCGTCAGGATTGGTATAGTAAGTACTTTCAGCAACACAATTGGGATCATGCTGGCAGCTATGGCCGCTTTGGACCGGATGCTGTGCATCGTTTGTGGCGTCATGGTCATCGTTTTCGCCATGATTTTCGGCATAATGTATCACATGAAAGCAGATTGCCCCGTTGTCGTGATGATGGTGCGGTATCGCTCCCGCCACCAGTACGACCAATATCGCTAATACAATGGGTGATATGGCAATCTTCTTCTTCAATCCAATCCGTTTTGCGACAAAAATACAGGTTTATTTTCTTTTATCCAAGCAACACGAAAGATTTTCAAGGTGGTTGGGGTGTAGATGCCTTATTAGGACGCCAAGCCCCGAACCGATAACGATCATAAGTAAAAGCCGATATTTAAGATCTGTGGATTCAGTAAAAAATTTCATACAGAATCCGAATATTACGTAGATATTAATTATATTTGCACGTAATATAATATATGCAGAAAATGAATACAAAACTGACATTAAATTTGGATAAAAGCATAATTGAAGAAGCTAAATCTTATGCAAAAAAGAACAACGTGAGTCTATCCAAGCTCATTGAAAACTACCTGAATTCTCTCACAAAAACCTCTAAGGAAGGGATTAAAGTAAGTCCGCTTGTAGAAAGTTTAACGGGAATTATTTCATCAGATATTGATGAACGAAAAAGTTATCGGGATTATTTATCTGAAAAATATTCGTAATGAAAAACCTGCTTATAGACACGAATATCATCATCGATTTGCTTGCAAAACGAAAAGATTTCTATCAAGAAGCCCAAGAATTGTTTACGCTCGCAGATGAAAACGAAGTCAATCTTTACATTTCATCTTTGACATTTGCAAATACTCATTATGTGCTTTCCAAAGAATTAAATGCAGATGAAGTACGTAAGGCTTTGATAAAGTTTAAACTTCTCGTGGAGATTCTGCCTCTTGATGACAGGATTTTAGAACTTGCGTTATCATCAGATTTTAAAGATTTTGAAGATGGAATCCAGTATTATACAGCATTAGAGAATAAATTGGAAATCATTATAACCCGAAACAAAAAAGACTTTAAAACGGCAAAATTACCTGTACTAACAGCGAAAGAGTATTTGAATAGATAAATTGCCGAACAGCTAACAAAGCGTTTGGCATAAGTGCCGGTGCAGGCTCGCAGAAACATTTGTGTGACTTTGCAGTTTTCGCCCGCGCGAGTATTCGTGTTCCCGCCACCTACGCCAAGCCGCGAACCGATGTAGCAC
>JAAYFR010000294.1 GCA_012728155.1 Bacteroidales bacterium
GGCCTGTTCTTGGCAAAATCGATGGATGACAGAAAATTACAAAGCATATTGACTCATAACCTGAGCATTGTCCATATGCAGGAAAAGAGATATGACAAAGCAGCAAAATATCTATATGAATCATTCGCCCTCAACAATGACAGTACCAATATTGCCCGCTATTATCTGAACTTTGCCCATCTCTATGCTGAAACAGGTCAGGCTGATTCGCTTCTCTTTTATACCGATAAACTGGAACAAGAGGTCGACTCCGTGAGGTTGCTCAATCTTAAGAGTAGTATTCTACACTTTCTCGCCATGCAATACAAAGCAAAGGGAAATTATGAAAAATCCCTCGATTTTCAAAAGAGGTACACAGATGTAATTGCGGAAACAGGAGACAGAAGAATGGAGCAATCGGTATATGATGTACAGCAGAAATACGATTTCATGGCGCAGCAAAGCAGGTATAACCATCAACTGCTGCAACGGCAACGCGCCAGCATCATACTATTGACCTTTTTCCTGATGGCAAGCCTGTTTTCCATTATCCTGCTACGTCGGAACATACTACAAAAAAATAAACTGTTGAGACTGCAGAATACCATAGAGACGTTGAATAAAACAGCCATAGACTTACAAAAACAAAAAAACACGCCAACAGGGCACGAAACACAATTGAGAGAAACCTTGTTATGGAGATTCAATGTTTTACATAAATCCTCTCTCCTAAAATCAGAATTGAGTCATATCGAAAAGATGGATACCAGGAAAGCAATTACCCGGTTCGAACAAATCGTGTACGGAAAGGAGAGCGGATCGCAATGGAACACACTGGTGAATGCCATTGACGAACTGAATCCCGGCTTATCCCACTTCATACAAAGCAACTATCCACAATTGTCGGAGACCGAATTCAAGGTTATGCTCCTATCGTATGCCGGCCTGTCCTGCAAAGAAATAGCCCTTCTCATCAACCAAAGCGTACATACAGTGAATATGGGACGCACCCGCATCCGTCAAAAAATGGAACTGAAAGAACCCGGTGCCGATTTTTGTGCCGTACTAAGAGATAATTATGAAGAAAGCCGACGTAAAGAGAAAGACGTCAACCTTTAAAAAACTCCATCTCCCTTATATCCCTTTTTTGTAAAACACAAATTATAAACGTCTTACACTCGTCTAAAAGTTAAATTAGTTATACCATACTTATACTCTATTGATAGCACTTTCTATTGTCCTTATCTTTGAGACGAAATAAAACGTGTGATCATGGCTACGGTAAGAACGTTCTACTACTAAGTTAAAATATAACACAAATGAAAACAATGGGATTTACATGTTTATATCTTTTTCTTCTGTTACCATTTATCGCAGCAGAAAATACTATTCATCACCCAATATCAACATCCGGTCTGACTCCACTTATCTCCACAGGAGTTCAGGATTCCCTCATCATCGATTCGATCAATCAGCCACAACAGAAACCCGACACAACAAGACGATTCATTTTCGACCATTCGCAGGGAAGTGATACGATCACTTCAATCGGTCAATTATATCCATTACAACGGAGAGTAGCCGGGATCATTCGCGTCGACTATCCGCAAGAAAATGACACTACAGATTCCGTTCAAGAAACAGGATTGAATCAGGTGCCACAAGCAAATCCCAAGGAATCTAAGGAATACCTGAAAAATGCGTCCTCTTTGAATAACTACTCATTCGATCTATATCACAAGCTCAGACATGAAGAGGAAAATATCCTGCTATCCCCCCTCAGCAGCTATTATGCACTTTTATTGGCTTACGAAGGTGCGGAGGGTCAGACAAAAGAAGAATTTGAAAAGGTTTTACATATAAGGGAAATCTCAAGAAAAACAATGAATTCTCTCTTACTCCCTCTTAGTGACACATTGCAAGGATACCATATATCCAATGCCATTTGGACAGATAATGACATGGTCTTGAAAAAGAAATATAAGCAGGCTATAACCTGCATATATTCCTCGGAGATCAAGCAAACCAATTTTCAAAATAAGGAAGTAGCTACATCAGCTATCAATGGTTGGATTTCCCAAAAGACCAACGATAAGATAAGGGAGGTTGTAAATAGTTCGGATATTGCAGATTCAACATCGTTAGTGATCGTGAACAGTCTCTATCTAAAAGGAGAATGGCGCAATAAGTTTGACAAAGAGAGAACAAATCCGGCCCCTTTTTTTGTAGATGCTGAAAATCAATCTAACGTTGATTTCATGAATGCGACAGAGACTCTCCCCTACTTCGAAAATGAATCATATCAGTTTATATCAAAACCTTTTAAAGATTCCTCCTTATCGTTTTGTGTGGTTCTGCCTAAAGCGTTATTCGGCATTGATGCCCTCGAAGAAAAAATAAATGTTGAATTTCTAAAAGAAACTTTAGACAGTGCCTCCCCGGCCCAAACAAACATATCCATCCCCAAATTAAGACTGGAAACAGCCTGGAGAATAGAAGATGCGCTACAACAGATGGGGTTAAAAGCTGCCTTTTCCAATCAATCCGATTTCTCAGGAATCACCGATATGCCTTTGAGCCTTGGAAAGGTTATACATAAGGCTGTCATAGAATTAGATGAAGAAAAGGCAGAAGCTGCCGCAGCTACAACCGGCACATTCTATATCAGGGGGTTACCGTCCTATCACATTTTCAAGGCCGATCATCCGTTCCTGTTTTTTGTTATTGATAATCATTCAAAGACCATCTTCTTTATGGGAAGGTATAATAAGCCCTCGGATGGAGAAGCCATTGAAAAAGAAGCCCTTGCTTCCAATCTAAAAAAAAGAGAAACGGAGGAATTCTTTTTCGGGAATAAACCCCAAAAAATATTGTTTATCATTGATGAAAAAATTGAATCCCAAGACACATTCAACAGTCTGAATCACAACGATATTAAATCTTTCAAAATAATCAAGGAGACAGCAGAGATCCGTAAATATACAACAGAAGACTATAACCATGCCATCATCATTACGCTAAAAAAGAACGATGATGGGATAAATTAAAAAGAACCTCCAATGCCTAATGATTTTTCAGGTATTCATAGATCGCCTGTTGGGCACGCACCGGAGGCGCGTCAGCCGGAGCGGTATCCCGTTTGAAGAGGTTCTGCAGGTTCTCGTCGATCCGGACCGCGCTTTGGTTGTCCTCCAATTGTATTTTTAATATATCGATAATCTGCCGTTTCAACGCTTCCGTATAGATGGGGAAAGCCACTTCGATGCGGCGGTGCAGATTACGCT
Source organism: Bacteroidales bacterium (assembly GCA_012728155.1). Taxonomy (GTDB): domain Bacteria; phylum Bacteroidota; class Bacteroidia; order Bacteroidales; family Dysgonomonadaceae; genus Proteiniphilum. Next base: position 3,264 of record JAAYFR010000294.1, read on the forward strand.
GCATCCAGTCGGCAGAAGTGAGGTAGACATCCTCTTCGCCCCCATTGAAGAAGTACCAGACCCGAGAATGCTCCAGATAGGCATCCACGATACGAGTTACTGTTATATTCTTGCTGTAAGGTTGATTGGGAACCAGACAGCAGATACCCCGTATGATCAGGTCGATCTTTACCCCTGCTTCGCTGGCACGGTACAGCGCATTAA
>JAAYFR010000295.1 GCA_012728155.1 Bacteroidales bacterium
CTTCGGCGCTGCTCGAAGTGTTAGACCCGGAGCAGAACTTCGCCTTTCACGACAACTACCTCTCGATTGACTACGACTTGTCGAAAGTGCTCTTCATTGCCACGGCAAACAACCTGAATTCCATCCCCCGGCCGCTGATCGACCGGATGGAGATGATTGATGTAGGGGGGTATATCACCGAGGAGAAGATCGAGATTGCCCGTCGACATCTGATCCCCAAGGAGCTGCAGAACCACGGCATCAAGAAAGGAAGTTTCTCCATCTCCAAGCCCACCCTGCAGAAAATGATAGAAAACTATACCCGGGAGTCGGGTGTGCGCGAACTCAACAAGAAACTCGCCAAGGTGATGCGGCGCGTAGCCCGCAAGATCGCGGCGGAGGAGCCCTACCCGAAAATCCTCAAGATAACCGACCTGAAGGAGTACTTGGGCATTGAAGAGTACAGCCGGGAGAGCTACCAGGGAAACCGCTATGCGGGTGTGGTGACCGGATTGGCATGGACCGCCGTGGGAGGTGAGATCCTCTTCGTGGAGAGCTCACTCAGCCAAGGGAAAGGATCCAAGCTCACCCTCACCGGGAACTTGGGGGATGTGATGAAAGAATCGGCCATGCTGGCCATGGAGTATATACACTCCCATGCGCAGGAGTTAGAGATCGACCCGGAGATATTTGAGCACTGGAACACCCATGTCCATGTGCCGGAGGGTGCCATACCCAAAGATGGCCCCTCGGCCGGCATCACCATGATCACCTCCCTGGCGTCGCTCTACACCCAGCGGAAGGTGCGTCCCAACCTGGCCATGACCGGCGAGATCACCCTGCGCGGCAAGGTGCTCCCCGTGGGGGGCATCCGCGAGAAGATCTTGGCTGCCAAACGGGCGGGGATCAAGGAGATCATCCTGTGCAAGGAGAACAAGCGGGATATCGATGAGGTCAACCCCCAATATGTGGAAGGGCTCACCTTTCACTATGTGGACGACGTGAAAGAGGTGTTGGCCCTGGCACTGATGGATGAGAAGGTAGACCACCCCAAAGTGTTCTCCACCCGGTAGGAGCGTGCTCCTCCGGGAGTGGGACAATGCCTCCTCTCCCTGTCGGATCCCGATACGATTTTCGGAATGGCACAAAAAAAAGAACCCTTCGCAATGAGAGGGCTCTTTTTTTTTATTCATATCTTTTCTATTCTTCCAATTACTCCGAGTAATACCTGAAATCCTTCAGCAGCTCCTGAAGCCTTTTCCGGGCGAAGAATATCCTGCTCTTTACCGTGCCGATGGGCAATCCCAGATGTTGCGCAATCTCCTCATATTTGTAGCCCGACACATGCATCGAAAAAGGCACCTTATACTCGTCGGTAAAACTATTGATCGCCTTGTTGATCTCTTTGATGGTGTAGGCTCCGTCGGGGGTGTCGAATCCGGAATCCTGCGGCAAATTCAGATGATAGAGATTCTCCGTCTTGTCGATGATCGTCTGGCTTCTGACAATTTTGCGATAGTTGTTCACGAAGATATTATGCATGATGGTGAAGACCCATCCTTTGAAATTCACATTCTCATAATATTTTTCCCTGTTATCAAGTACACGAAGGGTTGTCTCCTGCAACAGATCTTTGGCTTCTTCCCGATCGGCAGTCAATGTCAATGCAAAATTGAACATGTTGTCTTGCAACCCCAATAGTTGTTTTTCGAAAGAAATCTTTGTCTTCATATGCTATCCGCCTTAATTGTGTTAATTGATTGTTCTCCCTACAAATATATATAGATATATCCAGATTGATTCTCTCTCATGCAGTCAAAAACGATTAATTAGTGTTAACAAATAAACAGGTAATGAAAACTCTCTGACATTCAGATAGATATATGGTAAAAAAAGAAGCTTAAACTATTTTGATAAACGATAAAAAATATTTATAATCCAACCCCTTCGCCCAATTCACCCCATTGTGTCGTTATGGCATGCAATTTGCATTTGATGATTGAGCATGGAAAAATGACAACTTAACAATAGTATATATGGTACAAAAAGGACAGATTGGGGTAACAACTGACAATATCTTCCCCATTATCAAAAAGTTTCTCTACAGCGATCACGAGATTTTCATCCGTGAGTTGGTCTCAAACGCGGTGGATGCCACCCAAAAGATGAAGACTTTAGCCGATGTGGGCGATTTCAAGGGTGACCTGGGCGATCTCTCGGTGCATCTCACCATCGACAAGGAGAAAGGCACCCTCACCGTTTCCGACCGTGGTATCGGCATGACGGGTGAGGAGGTAGAGAAATATATCAACCAGATCGCGCTCTCGTCGGCCAACGATTTCCTGGATAAGTACAAGGAGAACGCAAATGCCATCATCGGCCACTTCGGGTTGGGTTTCTACTCCTCATTCATGGTCTCCAAGAAGGTGGAGATCGTCACCCAATCCTATAAAGAGGATACACAAGCGGTGAAATGGTCGTGCGACGGTACGCCCAACTTCACGATGGAGAGGGTTGAGAAAGCAGATCGGGGCACCGACATCATCCTTTATATCGACGACGACAACAAAGAGTTCCTGGAAAAGGAGAAAATAGAGTCGCTACTCAAAAAATATTGCCGGTTCCTCGCCGTGCCGGTTGTTTTCGGCAAGAAGCAGGAGTGGAAGGATGGCAACTACGTAGATACCGAAGAGGAAAACGTGATCAACGATACCCACCCGCTATGGCGTCAGAAACCGGCTGCTTTGAAGGAGGAGGATTACCTGAAGTTCTACCGCGATCTATATCCTCTCTCATTTGCCGATGAGCCCATGTTCTGGATCCACCTGAATGTGGATTGGCCTTTCAACCTTACCGGCATCCTCTACTTCCCGAAGATAAAAAACAACCTCGACCTGCAACGCAATAAGATCCAGCTCTACAGCAACCAGGTCTTTGTGACCGACTCGGTGGAGGGGATCGTACCCGAATTCCTCACGCTGCTGCATGGCGTGATCGACTCGCCCGATATCCCGCTGAATGTATCCCGCTCCTACCTGCAAAGCGACCGGAACGTGAAAAAGATATCGACCCACATCACCAAAAAGGTGGCCGACAAGTTGGAGGAGCTCTTCAAGAAGGAGCGCAGCCAATACGAAGAGAAGTGGGACAGCCTGAAACTCTTTATCGAATATGGGATGCTCTCCGACGAGAAATTCAACGAGCGGGCACTCAATTTTGCACTACTGAAAAATATGGAGGCAAAATATTTCACCATAGAGGAGTATAAAACACTGATTGAATCTACCCAGACCGATAAGAATGGCAATCTTATCTATCTCTATGCCACCGACAGCCAGGCACAATATAGCCATATCGAGGCAGCAAAAGAGAAGGGCTACGACCTGCTTTTGATGGATGGGCAGTTAGATACCCACTGGATGGGGCTGTTGGAGCAGAAATTTGAGAAGAGCCGCTTCGTACGGGTCGATAGCGACACCATCGAACAGATCATCGAGAAAGAAGAGGCGGCAAAAGTGGAGCTGAGCGACAAGCAGAAAGAGAACTTGTCGGAAGCGGTGAAGAGCCAACTCCCCACCTTGGAGAAGACAGAGTTCACCGTCGATTTCAAAGCACTTGGCGAACACTCCCGGCCGATACAAATCACCCAGGAGGAGTTCTCGCGCCGGATGAAGGAGATGGCTGCCATGCAGCAGCAGATCGCCTTCTACGGTGAGATGCCCGACAGCTACCGGATTGTCCTGAATGTGGAGCATCCCTTCATCAAAGGGCTGATCCGCAAGAGCGGAGAGATGGAGAAAGAGGAGTTTATTGCCCGGCTCTCGGAAGAGAACCGACTGAAACAGTTAGTGGAGCTGGCACTGCTCTCCGGCAATATGCTGAAGGGGGAAGCATTGAGCAATTTCGTAAAGAGGGGGTTCGAGTCGTTTTAGCGGCAAACATGCATATTTTCCACTTCCAACTTTTACAATTCAATAAAAACCGATGGAGAGTTGCCCTTCATCGGTTTTTCGTTTTATCTTTGCAGCAAAAAGTTGTGTAATGAACAAATCCTACGAGGTAACCTTCTCTCCATTCCGTGCTTTCACCCGTGAAGAGTGGCGCAAGCTGGAGGAGCATCCCATGTTTCCCGTCTCCGATATCGACCTCACCAAACTGCAGGCGCTCAATGAGCCGCTCACCCTCGATGAGGTGGAAGAGATCTATATCCCCATGATCCGGCTGCTGCAGATCCATCTCACCCATTACCGCAACCTCCACAACGAACGGGATCAGTTTTTCGCCAACCGGAGCAAACCCATCCCTTATATCATCGGTATTGCCGGCAGTGTGGCGGTGGGCAAGAGCACCACCGCCCGGGTACTGCAGAAGCTGCTCTCGATGACTCCCGGTGAACCGAAAGTGGAGCTGATCACCACCGACGGCTTCCTCTATTCGAATGAAGAGCTGGAAGAACGTGGCATCTTTAACAAGAAAGGGTTCCCGGAGAGTTACGACGCCAAGCAGCTGCTGGCATTCCTTGCCGGCGTGAAATCGGGGCGTGACACCTTCGAAGTACCCATCTATTCCCACCTCTTTTACGACGTGATGAAAGGGGAGATGCAGACCGTTGAACGTCCCGACATCCTTATCGTGGAAGGGATCAACGTACTCCAGGTCTCTCCCGGCAAAAAGATGAAGCGGCGAGTTTTCGTCTCCGATTTTTTTGACTTCTCCATCTATGTAGATGCCAGCGAAAAAGATTTGCGTGAATGGTATGTGGAGCGATTTAAGAAACTTCAGCAAACTGCCTTTCAAGATCCCAGCTCCTATTTCCACAAGTATGCCTCCTATTCGGAGAAAAAACTGCTCAAATTTGCCAACGAGGTGTGGGATGAGATCAACCTGCCCAACCTCCAACAGAATATCCTCCCCACCCGATTCCGCGCTGACCTGATCCTCGAAAAGGGGGAGTGTCATTTTGTCAGAGGCGTCCGAATCAGAAAGATATAGAAGAGATCAATTTGAACGAATTGGATATCATTAAATAATTTATTATATTTGCCTAATAATTTATTTATTCATATCTAATAATTTATTTAATCATGTTTGAAAGATCTGTTTTAAAGGATATTACAAAAAGAATATTAGAGCCAAGAAAATTCATACAGGTATTAGTTGGACCCCGTCAGGTAGGAAAAACTACATTAATCAAGCAATTTCTACAGAAAACCGATCTACCATATTATTTTGTAACAGGCGACGATTTTTATCTACCCGACACAACCTGGATCAGGAGAGAATGGGCAAATGTCCGGCTCCAGATGCAACAAAAGGGAGTAAAAGAGTATCTTTTTATTATCGACGAAGTACAAAAGGTACCCAACTGGAGTGAAGCGATAAAAAAAGAGTGGGATGCAGATACATTTTCCGATACCAACATAAAAACTATTCTATTAGGTTCTTCCCGGCTTCTTATTCAGGAGGGATTAACCGAATCCCTCGCCGGTCGTTATGAGTTGACAAACCTAACTCATTGGTCTTTTGAGGAAATGCGTGGAGCCTTTGACTGGAATATTGAACAATATATTTACTTTGGGGGATACCCTGGTTCAGCCTCATTGATCTCTGATGAGGAGCGATGGAAGAATTACATACGGGAATCGCTTGTGGAAACCACAATATCAAAAGATATCATCATGATGACCAGAGTTGACAAACCCATACTGCTCAAAAGGTTGTTCGATATCGGCTGTAAATATTCTTCTCAAATATTATCTTTGACGAAAGTACAGGGAGAATTGCAGGAACGGGGGAATTTGACCACTTTATCGGGCTATCTCCATTTATTAAAAGAAGCCGGATTACTTTCCGGGTTGGAGAAATATGCGGCAGATGTAATACGGAAGAGAGCATCCAAACCAAAATTCCAAGTACACAACAATGCATTGCTCTCTGCCGGAGAAAAGAGCTATTTTTCAACTGTGCGACACAACTCCAAAGAGTGGGGTCGTTTTGTAGAATCCGCTATTGGAGCACATCTGATCAACAGCGGCTTACAACATCGGTTCAATACATTCTACTGGAATCAGGGCAATGCAGAAGTAGATTACGTGATCGAAAAACGAAATAAGATCATCGCATTGGAGGTGAAAAGTGGAAGAGGAAGCACCGGCAAGGGATTGGCATTATTTGAGAATGAGTTTCATCCGCATGGTATTTACCTTATCGGAACGAATGGTATCCCACTTGATCAGTTCTTATCCATGAACCCGGCAGATCTATTTGATTTATGATTCTTCCTCATAGAAGAGAGCGGATCTTTTCGGCGATCTCTTCGAACTCTTCCGGCGAGAGCTGCAACTTGGGATTGGCAAGGCTCATATCGCCCTCCTTCCGGATAGGGATCAGGTGCATATGCGCGTGTGGCACCTCCAGTCCGATCACCATCATCCCCACCCTATGGCAGGGGACCGCTTTCTCGATCGCCTTCACCACTTTTTTGGCAAAAACCGCCATCTCACCCAGGAGGCTGTCCTCCAGGTCGAAGAGATAATCGGTCTCCTGCTTGGGAACAACCAACGTATGTCCTTTCGCCATCGGATGGATATCGAGGAACGCATAAAACCGGTCGCTCTCCGCAACTCTATAGGAGGGGATCTCTCCCGCGATAATTCTACTGAAAATTGTTGCCATTGTGTAGTGTGTCTTTAATTAAGCAGTCAAACGGATCAATCATCAAAGTGCAATTTCCACCACCTCGAAGGTGATGGTGCCCGACGGTACCTCTATCTCCGCCACATCGCCCACCTTCTTACCCATCAGTCCTTGGGCAATGGGGGTGTTGACGGCAATTTTCCCGTTTTTCAGGTCGGCCTCGCTCTCCGAGACCAGCATATAGGTCATCATCTTATTGGTTTTCATATTTTTGATGGTGACCCGGTTCATGATCTGCACCTCGTCGGTGCCAATGGCGCTCTCATCGATCAGCCGCGCGTTGGCAATCAGGTTCTTCAGCTGCGAGATCTTTGCCTCCAGCATCCCTTGCGCCTCTTTTGCCGCATCGTATTCGGCATTTTCCGACAGGTCGCCCTTATCCCTTGCTTCTGCAATCTGGCGAGATATTTCGGGTCTCTGCACAGATTCGTATTCTATCAGTTCTTCTTTCAGCTTCCGAAGTCCCTCTTCGGTCATATAGGTTACAGCCATAGTTCTCTTTTTTTATACTTAAGATTCAATGTATAGAAAAAGAATTCCGACCTTCATTCACAAGACCGGAACCCTTTTTTTCCATGTATAACGTTGTACAAAGATAGCACTTTATTTTGATGGGACAAAATTATTCGGCATGTTTTACAACAGCTTACAGCACCTTTTTCAGCTCTTCGCCCAACCGTCCATACTCCTCTATCCGGCTTATGATATCCCCCTCCCGGTTGATCAGGAAGGCGGTGGGGATCTGTGTCACATTGTAGGTGGATGGGAGCGAGGAATAAACCGATCGGGGATCCCTCACGGTGAGCCAGGGGAGGTTGTCGGCCGCTATTTTCCAGAAATGCTCATCGGAGTCGAACGACACCTGGTATATCTCGAACCCTTTCAACCGGTAGCGGTCATAGAGGCTATTCAGCTCCATATTGTGCTTGGGCGAGAAATCGGCGTCATAGACCACGAAGTCGAGCAGCACCACCTTTCCCCTCAGCGACGACAGCGCCACTTTTCTACCATTCACCTCCGGCAGGAGGATATCGGGCACCCCGGTTGCCTCCTCCATCGGTATGCTCTCCAGGAACTTCATCTGCTTCTCCTCTCTCCGTCGTGTTTTCAGCGCATTCATGGTGAACTCCACCAGGTGGTTGCTCCTCTCCGTATCGGGGTAATAGCGGCTCCATGCGGTCGCCACCGCGCCATACATCGCATAATCCTGCCGGTTATAGGGGTCGAAGATCAACTGCTCCTCAATTTTCTGGAAGATGGCATAGTAGGCGGCAGCGCTTGTCGGGTTGGCCAGTATCCGCTGCGACACCTCCCTCTTATATTGGCGCAGGATGGTATCGAGCTGTTCTATAAACTCCCTGTCGTCGATCGTGCCGGAGCGGTGTCCCTCCTCCAGGGCGTCAATTCCGCGGGTGGCGGTCCGGGTGAGGCGTTCCACCTCTTTCAGCCGGTCGTTGGCGGGTGAATTTTCCACCTCAAAGCTGTCATACCAATCCGCTGCATCGGCATGGATTTGGACTCTTTCGGTGGAATCTACGGCAAAGAGGGCAATCCGGTCACCCATCCTCAGTTGATAGAACTCCGGATTGTCGGGTGCCGGCTGTTTGAAGGCGAACGCCCCGCTTTGGTCGAGCTGCGTGGAGTCGAGCAGGCGCACGCCGCCCAGTCCGCGATGCTCAAGATAGAGCATCTCCCCGTCGGCCGATGCTATATTCCCCCTCACTTCAAATTTCTCTCCCTGCCTACAGGAAAAAAGCAGGATAGCCATCCCCAAGAGCAATAAAAATCTTTCCGGTCTCTTCTTCATATATATATATATCTTTTCGAATTTCAATATCGATTCCTTTTTCGCGATTGGCGTTCCTCCGCAAAATGACCTACAAATTTACAAGATTTTCTGTTCAAACAGCCATCTTCCCGCCAATTAATTGAATTATGGGGGGAAAGCGCGTACCAGAGGGATGTTGATATGGAA
>JAAYFR010000296.1 GCA_012728155.1 Bacteroidales bacterium
AAAGGACGAAATATAAAAGTGAGTGCCATCTGTGCAGGTTTTGATGGTTTTATCCTCTCTACCGATCCCGAGATACGGAAACAATGTCGTGATACGATGGAAGCACTGATGATTGGTGCAGGTGAACTCGAATCGGTAGGTGTGATCATTGTGCCTGCTTTCAACAGCCAGGTTCCGGTGATGCCCCATACACAAGAGACCCGAGACTTCCTTTGTGAACAGTTTGATGAGATGGGTACCTTTGCCCAAAAACATGGTACGACTGTTATTCTTGAACCGTTGAATCGCAAGGAGGCGTTCTATCTCCGCCAGTTGGCCGACGCTGCTTCCATTTGCCGTGATATCAACAATCCCGGAGTGAAATGTTTGGGTGACTTCTGGCATATGACTTGGGAGGAGACTTGCGATATGGCTGCCTTTCTTTCTGCCGGAGAATATCTGCAACACGTGCATATGGCCAGTCGGAAACGACGTAGCATGCCGGGCGAAGATGGTGAGGCAGATAACTATGTGAGCGGATTCAAAGGGCTCAAGATGTTGGGATACGACAAGTATGTCAGCTTCGAATGTGGATGCCAAGGCGATCGCAGCATAGTGGTTCCCGCCGCCCTCGAATTATTGCGTACACAGTGGGAAGAGGCGTGAGAGCATTTCTCTCATTGAATAGATAATACCGCATAGATGAAAATGGGTGAGGAATTGATATTCTTCACTCATTTTTTTTTATCTAATCCAAATTTAGATATTTTTGTAATCGGTTACAATAATCCAGGAGAAAAGACTACATTTATAAAAGTCACTATATGGAGAAATTAGTACGTTTTCTATCATCCTACAAAGCCTCTATTATTTTATTGCTGATCTATGCAATTGGATTGGCAACAGCCACTTTTATTGAAAAATGGTTGGGAGCGCAAGCAGCCAAGATGTTGGTTTATTACTCTCCACTGTTTTTGTTCCTTCAATTCCTGCTGGTGATGAATTTTATCCTGATCCTTTTCAGTCGTAATTTCATCCGGAGAAAGAAATGGGCGATGGTGGTGATCCACTGCGCCCTTGTGTTTATCCTCCTGGGGGCAATGACCACTTTCCTGTTTGGAAAAGAGGGACAAGTGCATATCCGTGAAGGTGAAAAAACAGACCGGATGGTAATGCATACCTCTAAAGGTGTTAAAACTGAAACCTTACCCTTCTTGCTGGAACTCAAGGATTTTAAATTGATCCGTTATCCGGGATCACAGAGTCCCTCTTCCTACGAAAGTGATCTGCTGGTACATGTTGATGGGGAAGTTCGCGAAGCCAAAGTGTTTATGAACAACATATTAGATGTAAAGGGATATCGTTTTTTCCAGGCGTCTTACGATCAGGATGAGATGGGCACTATCCTTTCGGTGAACAAGGATGTGGCGGGACGTACCGTCACTTATACAGGTTATCTCATGCTCGGAGTGGGTTTTCTCCTTATCTTTTTTATGCCCAATTCCCGCTTCCGAAAGCTACAGCAGCAATTAAAGAAAGTTAGGAAAGGAGCATTCATTTTGGTTTTTTTGCTGATGGTAGTATGTGTGAATGCGCAAGATGCGACCGATGAACCAACGGAGAGATCGGTGTCAGGAGTAGCGGGTGAAATGGCACCCCTATCGATGGGTGACGCACTATTGGAGAACAGCATTCCGGTGGAACATGCTGCACGGTTCGGTGCATTGCCGGTGCAATTCCGGGGACGGACAATGCCGATGAATACTTTCTCTTCGGAAATTCTGCGTAAAGTTCATAAAGAGCAGACCTTTGGCAATCTCAACTCCGACCAGTTCCTGCTTGGAATGCTCGCTCTGCCGCAGATGTGGATGCAAGTGCCTTTGATTGTGCTGTCAGACAAAGAGATCAGTAGGCGTTACAACCTTTCTGAAGGATATGTTCCCTACTATTATCTTTTCGACCAAGAGGGAAATTATAGGATGCTGCCCCAATTACAGGAGATTTACCATAGGTCGGTCGACAAGAGGAGTTCTTCTGAAAAAGAGCTGATCAAGCTTGATGAGCGGGTGAATATCCTTTATCAGTTGCTGAATCACACCCTGTTCGGAATCTATCCTAATCCGAATGATCCTTCCCATACTTGGTATGCGCCGGGCGATGATCTTTCCGTCTTCTCTCAAACGGATTCGACCTTTATTGTAGAGTCGTTTGAGCAATACCTTGCTGAAGTGAGAGAGTCGTTAAGGAATGGTGATTGGAGCAAAGCCGATCAAGCTTTGGGTGTGATTGAGTCATACCAGTTGGCCAACGATAAAGCCCTCCTGCTCCATCCTGAAAAATTACAGGCAGAAATTCGTTATAACAAGATGAACCTTTTCAACCGGGTGAAGGTGGGATATTTTATCTGCGGAGGATTGTTGCTTGTTATCTCCCTGATGCAACTGTTGCGTGAAAAGCGTTGGAAAAGCTATGTGGCAGCAGCATTCACCATGGCTATCGTGTTGTTGTTCCTTTGCCATATATATGGTATGGGAATGCGATGGTACATATCGGGCTATGCCCCCTGGAGCAACTCCTATGAAACGATGGTTTATGTGTCGTGGGCTACCCTGTTGGCCGGTTTTATCTTTGGGCGGAAAAATATCCTCATCCGTGCGCTTGCTTCCCTTTTCGCTGGAGTGATTCTTTTTGTAGCTGCTCTTAACTGGATGGACCCACAGATCAACACACTGGTGCCGGTACTGAAATCGCCCTGGTTGATGTTTCACGTTGCGGTGATCGTAGCCGCTTATGGATTTTTCGGTATCAGTTTTCTGCTCGGGATTACCAACCTTTCTATGATGGCTTTTACGAAGGGTAGTCCTCGTTTATCTTCCCGCATTCAGGAGTTAAGCATCATCAATAATATGTCGTTGCTGGTGGGAGTAGTGCTGATGACTACCGGTACATTCCTTGGGGCTGTCTGGGCAAACGAGTCGTGGGGACGCTATTGGGGATGGGATCCCAAAGAGACCTGGGCACTGATCACCGTAGTGGTGTATACCATGGTCACTCATTTATATTTAGTGAAGAAATGGAACAACCTTTGGCTCTTTAACCTGCTCTCGGTATTTGCATTTGCCTCTGTTCTGATGACTTTTCTTGGGGTGAATTATCTCCTCAGTGGAATGCATTCTTATGGAGAGACGGATGGAGTATCCTCCATTTTCCTCTATATTGGGATTGCCTTCGCCCTCATTGCTCTTCTGGGGATATTATCGCACAGGAAAAAAAGCATTGAGGCCTAAATCTAGATCGAGAAAATTATTTGATATCACATTTGCTCGGAAGACCCCTTCCAAAGAAGGTGGGAAAATACATTAACTCGGCTTTGGCGGGATTGAGATGATAACGTCCCGTGTACCTTGGAATGAGCTTGATAGTGAAATCGTGGCTGCCTTCGGACAGATTATGGCAGAAGATGACCACTTTCTCTTTGTAATATTCCCGATGGGTCTCTTTCCAGAAATTACCCCTCCCTTTGGATTCATATGAACAACCAGCCGGAATCGGGACTTCAATCATCACATAGTTGGCATCTGCATCGACCCCAACGCAGACTTGAAGATCAACGCTCTTACCCGCCTCTAATAGAGAGACGGGCTCTCCTTTTTGAGAAAATGTGGTTTCGACGGTAAATCCTTCGGAAACCTTTTCCGGATCACTGTTCCATGCTTGCTGATACAGGGTGAAGAAGAGAGGAGCAGTACCTTTTTTCCTGACTTCGATCATTTCGCCGGCTGCATATTCTAGCGAAAGTGGCAACTCTTTATACTCTTTGCCGTTGATGGTTAAACTTGCATCTGAGAAAGTGTTCCCCGGAGTTGTCATGTCCGGCAAAATGGATTCCATGATACGGGTGGACTCATAGATATTCTTCCAAGAGCCGTTCCTACGTATTTCGAAGAAATAGTTTCTTATTTTTTCCAAATTTGTGTCGTTTCCGCCTATCTCCCTTAAAATGTGGTAGGCTATAAGGGTGTTCTCCGCATGACTAATATGGGGCAACATAAAATGGCCTGGATAGAAATCTTTCTCTTTTTCAGCCCAGTAGAGTGAACCCAGCATGGTTTCAGAAGAGAGACTCAAGAGAGAATCAATTTGCGGGCTGCTGTTTATGGCAGCAGAGTCAAATAACAGCCTCATCCGCATACTCCTTAGCTTATCATTCGTCGTGAAATCGGGTAAAGAGGATATCTTCCGTGCGTATTGGTCATAATCGATTTTGGCGTCAAGTTTACGGAGCAGTTCGATCAGATTCAACAATTCATGTTTGACAAAAAGGTCATCTGCTGTTTCTTCGACAGTTGACAGGCGACGCGTCAGTTGATGCAGAAGTGCATCTGAGGCAACCTGCTTGTTGAAGTTGACTTTAAATCCATCGGATTCAGCATCGAGCATCGCTTCCACTATTTGTCCGGATATCCACAATTCGGTCTTGTCTTGATTCCACCAACCCCACAAATTTTCACTATTCTTATTTTTCTCCAATCGCCGGATAAGATTTCTAACCTTGTTGTCTTCTTTGAACTCCTTACCCAACATCGGGAGAATTCGTTTCTTCAACAGAAGCGCTTTTATTTTGGAGGCGATTTGTTCATTACAGAAGTAGGGATAACGGTCAATTCTCTCTATCTCATCCAGGAATGATTGTATGGCGGTGGATTGTGCGTGGAGTGTTACACTTCCGAGAGCGGGATTGGTCTGAAACTGGCGGATGGAGCTGTCGTTCAATACAGCGAATTCACCATGGGATTCCAATACTCCGGGTTGATAAACCGGAATATTTCTCCGCTCACCATCGAAATATCCGCTTTCCATTGTCATCGAATAGGTGACGTTGATGCTATCGGTTTGGTTGGCAAGTAAAGGAATAGTGTCTATATGTGAATTCAATAGAGAGATCAATAATTCAGCGCTCTCTCCCCCCTTTACAATTGTTCGCTTAATCCTTACCGTGTCGCCCAAGTGGTTGGTCAACCTTCCTATTACACTCAAGCTATCATTCAGGATGGCGAACTGAGGCATGGAGAGCTGGGCATTCAACGGCTTGAAAGAGTTTATCTTCAACTCTGTCTTGTCGGTCTGCTTTCTTCCACCCACAGCAATAAAATTGGCGTTCCAACTGGTGATATCGTCGGGATAAGTGACCTCGAAAGAGGCAGTCCCGTCGCTTCCGGTCGAAAGTCGAGGCTCCCAGAACGCATCGTCATGGAAATTTGTCCTGAGGGCATTTGCACTGCTCCATCCCTCCGGGAAACCATTTTCATCAGTCGATTGCGCGAGAGAACCATCTTTCGTCTCAATAAAGATCACACCATGGGCAGCACGGGAACCGTAAATTGCCGTATCTGCATCCTTCACCACATTCATCGATGCAATATTGGCCGGATCGAGATCGGACAAGGAACCATCATAAGGCAGACCGTTCAAGATGATCAATGGGACATTCATGTCATTTGCAGATGGAACCCCCCGGATAAAAAAATCGGCATCACCCAATTCCTCCTGTTTGCCCGATTGTCCATAGGCAATTACACCACCCATCCTGCCGGCCAATGCCGAGGTGAGGTCACCGGTGATGGGTACTTTTAAATCTGCCGGATCGACGGTTGATATTGAACTGAGGGTACTCTCTTTTTTTTGGGATCCAAAAGCCACAACCACTACTTCATCCAACATGTCATGAATCTCTTCCATTGTTATCTGATAGTCATAACCCCTTATAACCGGTGTGTTAAGTGATTCGTAGCCGATAAAGGATAACAGGAGATTGCCCGACTCCAGATCTTTCAATCTGAACATGCCATTTGTATCGCTAACGCTACCTTTACTCTCTCCTTCTACCGATATGGTAACCCCCGGAATGGGTATTCCATCGCTGTCTATCACCCTTCCCGTGATCTCCTTTTTAGCATAGTTGGTACTGTCAAGGCGGCTTACTACCTTTCCGGGAACTGTTGCAGCCCTCTTACTGCCGGCATATATATGGGAATAAAGCAGATCGAAAGCGCTTTCGCCAATACTATCGGCAGCCACAGGTCTTATCGAACCTATTTTCAGATAGTTCAACCCTTTTCTTTGGAGCGTGACCGGCATAGCATATCGGGTTGTATCTTTGAATATCAGTTCTACCTGCCAGTCACCTTCCGGAAGCTGGTTGAAAGTACGGGTATTTCCGTAAAACATTGCCCAACGGCTGTCATGCTGTTCTTTCGAAGAGAGACGTATCATCAATGGATTTGCTGCTGTTTCTTCTCCTTCAAGGTTACCAATCTCCAACTTGAGCTGACAACCATCCTCTTTGCCGGAAACGATAAAATTCTCCTTCTCAGCTTTCGGACCCGAACCTCCCTTATTTCCGTGCATGATCAATCCCCTATTTTGCTGCACTCGCTCTAACAACCGTGCGTGGAACATATTTTTTATGCTTTCGGGTGTAAGTGTATGCTGTGAAAAGGATAACTGAGGAGTAAAAGGCTCTATTTTCGATGAGAAGGGAGCCTCTCCCCATTTTAACTTTGTCACCGATTTTTCCGCTATTCCGTAATGAATGCCACCCTCTATGTCAAAAGTATTGATATAGGCCGTATTGATATACATTGTCCCACGCTTTTCCTCATCCGGGTATCCCTTTCGATCGGGAAATGGACCGGTCAAGATGGATTCTGTCAGATAGGAACGGCTATTTCGATCGTAGCGCCGTGCTGCCGCAGCACTATTTACCCAATAATAGATTCCCCCCACATTGAGGATAACGGGCATATAGATAGGTTTATCATTCGAAAGAGTTGTTGTATTGGCACTATTCTCTACCGTGATCATACTCTCTTCAAGCAGCTCCATTTCCTGTTTGTTCAACGCTCCCCGATTTTTTCTGTTATATTTTTTTACAATTAGTTGCAGGGGAGGTGAGTCTACTTTCCCCATATCTCCAAGCAGGGTCGATTTCTCACCGTTCACGGAGAGAATAGTTTTCATGCCCTCCGGTACAAATAGATTTTCTACCGTTATCTCCCTATCATAAGTACGGAACTTGAGTGTGTGGTACCCGGGCGTTACAGGGAAACTATAGGGATCGAATTGCTGGGCCTGGGAAAAATAGTAGGGTTGTCCATCAATCCATAAGATATGTACTCCTTGAAGAGCTCCATCGATCACCACATAAGGGGCAATCTGGGTCTCTTCTTCCGGAGATCTCTCAGAATAAGAATAAGAAATTTCAGGGTAGAGGAACTTATAATATTCAATAGAATCGAGTCCCATTCGTTCTCGCCAGATGGACCATTCCATCGGACTCATGCCACTCACGGAATTCGCTTTGGATAGATTGTACCAACTGTTGTTAAACTGCTTCCCGGAAAGCGATTTCCCGTAAACAGTGATGCGAGGCGAGTGTGAACCGAATTTAGAGGTGAATGCATACGCCGTGATATCGGCATTTTTCACGGGCTTTCCTTTTTTATCCTTGACAAGTAGGTCTACTCTGGCGGTCTGTCCCGGATAGACCGTCGTGGGTGTGTTGACCTCCATGGATAAATTTTTTTCCACATACGGCAACCGGCCGGTGATGGTTTTTGCATCCCGCCCCGACAAATAGGACAATTGCATGGTATAACCATTCTTTCCCTTATCCTTGTAGGAATAATCGAGTTCAGTGGTATATCCTCTGTCGATAATCATCTTACCCTTCCTTATCGTATACCAAAAAGGGAATGCAGATGGATTATCCACTATCAGCCTGATATTTTCTCCTTCCCGGAAGAAGCGGTACTCCAAGATCTCCCCTTGGTTCTCCCATACGAAAAACTGTCCCGACGATGTTTTCGTGGTCACTTCATAAGAATTCGCCATCCATAAAAGAGGTGAAGAATAGGGTAAGGAGACCGAATCGCGGAAGAGAATGCCCGATTCCGAGTTGTAAGCGGTCATGAAGGCATGCGCCGGCAGACTCTCTCCATCTGCCACTTCTTTGATGGTCAGTATGCCTTTTTTTATGGAAAAATCGATAAGCCGGTCGCGCATGTCCATATAGATTGTCAAATTCTTGTTCTTTTTCTCGTTACTGGAATCGAGAAAAGAACACTCCACAGTATAATACATACCCACATTTTGTATAAAGATAGAGTCCGGCAGTACCAAATCTCCGGTAGAGTTTCCACTCATGTCGAAAGAATGACTCCAGATATCGTCGGGGATGAAAGTACTCTCGGTATAATAATTGGTCTGGCGATACTTGACAGGGCGAACAGTGATATCGACACGACCATCATAAACCGGCATATCGTTTTCGTCTTTGGCATTGAATTGCAGTGTGACCGTATCTCCCTTTACAAATCTATTCCTTTCGGTTTTTGCCTCGAATGTGACTCGTCCCAACTCATACTCTTCATAAATGAAATAGTCTCCTATCTCATTGGCATGTTTTTCTCCGGTTTTTAGAGAAACTATGTATCTGGTATCCAGAAAAAGCTTCAAACTATCTGACAGCGGGAACTCCCACTCATACATACCGGGACGATAAGGATGGAGCGTGGTGAGTAGGCTATCCATTTTTTGAGGACGGAAAGATCTGAGCAATACCCCCACTTCTTTATTATAGGGTTTGCCCTTGTGCTCTATATATGCCTTGAATCGGACGGTTTCCCCCGGTTTGTATTTAGGTTTGCTAAACAGGAGAAATCCGCCATATTTATCCGGCATATCTGCCAAATCCGGATTGAATATCCTATAAAAACCATTCTTTATTGGAGTCCAACTTCTTTTGAAAAAGTTCTGTCGACGGGGAAATGGACGACCTTTAACTTCGATGTAATGCAGGACACCGTTATTATTTACTTCCACCCTCTTCCCATTTCCTATCTGTTTAGTAGTATAGGTTTGCGTAGTTTCATCAAAACTTAACCGCCTGGCACCATTTTTGACTACTGCATCACGAATCACATTTCCCAACGTGTCAGAGAGGAAAAGCATCATCTTTTCATCACTCACTCTTTTATAATAGAAATTATCTACCGTATGATCGCTGTATTCCAACTTGTTGTCAACCGTCCTTACCCGTATGTAATTACCTCTCGGCAAGGGAGGAATATCTTTGGCTTCGGCACAGCGCACGACAAAAGTGTGTAGCATCGACTCTTCAAGTTCTTTTCCCTTGAGATACAGATCTCGTGCCTCTCCCGGATTCAATTTGTAGACCAACAATTCTGCCGAAGAGCGGCGACTGTCAGGGAGTGAACTCTGTCTGGAATCGATCTGTCCAATGGTAAGGGTAGATTTTGAGATGAACAATATCACGAGACTCAACACAATATGTTTCATACAGCTATATATTTTATGTCCATAAAGGTATAATAAATGCACGTATTAACTGCCATGAAATGTAATATTTTTAATGGCTTTATATTATAGATGCAATTCTTATAGAAATTCCATATAATTACAGTTATAATTGCATGAAAATAGGTCAAGGGTTTACCAGCTGATGGTTTGTATCTGCAGCAACAGGCAGATGAGAAGTGGCAAAATCAACGGGATGCTTATGACTATCTGCACCGCCATCATCAGGTCGGTCGTGCACACGCCTAATCCAAAACTCTCAATAGGCTAATATATACACTCACGGACCTAAATAGACCCGAGTAATTACTTAATGCTCGTTAAAATAATTAAAAACGCAAGAATCTTTTCTTATTTTTTAAATATTTGATTAATTTTGGCTCAGTTATAATATCTAATATAATAATACAAGTAAGAATAATACAAAAATGAAAAGAAGAAAGCAATTAAGTATTGTCTGTTTTAGCGCAGTTTTATTCTTCTTATGGTCGTCATGTGGTAATGAATCTGACGAATCAGGGAAGAAATACGACCCTTCAAAGCCGGTTCAAATAACAGATATTGAGCCTATGGAGGGAGGGTTTGCGACCAAGGTGTTTATCTCAGGAAGCAATTTTGGCACTGATAAGTCCAAAATAAAAGTGTATTTTGGAGAAACCCAGGCAACGGTAGTAAATTCTTCCGGAGAACACCTGTATGTATATTCCCCAAAACAGGACGACGGAGAAAGAAATATATCCGTTGTAGTTGAAAAAGATAGTGTTGTGTATGAAAAACAAAAGTTTAAATACACTGTCAATTTCGTTGTTAGAACAATTTCCGGAAAAAAAGGTACCGGAGAGTTTAAAGGGGGTAAATTGAGCGAAGCGGAATTTCATAATCCTTCTACCTTAACAGCCGACAAGAATGGCAATGTCTTTTTGTCGCATTGGCGTGTTCCGTATAGTTTTGTTCGCATCAACGAAGAGGAAGATATCGCGGAACTCATATTGCCTGGGAGTAGTTCGGATTCGAAGTTTGCGTTGGGCGCGCCCACTGTTGATGCCAATGGCGTGGTATCGGCAATTTCAGACAACGGATCAGTCTATTTCTCTTTTGATCCTAACGAAGGTTGGACACCAAGAGAGCGTTCTATTTTTGCAGATAATACCTATACGAGATCTACCGCGCACAGTATTGCGGCTCATCCGGTAACCGGTATGTTATACACCCGTTATTACAGAAGTGGGCAAATTATCAGGATTGACCCTACTACCCGAGAAGCGACACTTGAAGCTGAAACTGTAGCTTCAGCCGATTCATATCTCGTTTTCGACCCTGTTAATGATAATCTTTTGTATATCGCGTTTGATAACATACACTGCATTGGTGTGTATAACCTTGATACAAAAGAATACCGTGTGTTTGCAGGAGCAGCAGGGCAATCTGGATGGATAGACGGACCGCTAAAAGAGGCCCGATTTAACAGACCAAGTCAGATGATAGTGGCGCCCAACGGTAATTTGTATGTAGCAGACAGAGCTAACCATTGTATTCGGGAAATTGTCCTTCCTGATGAGAACGGAGATGGCGGCATGGTTAGAACCATTATTGGCAAGGGTGGTGTAAGCGGTTATCAAGATGGTAACCCCGATGACGCATTGTTCAATAACCCAAGAGGTGTGGCTGTCTTGCCGGATGGTACCATGTACATCGCAGACTGGGAGAATAATGTCATCAGAAAATTAACGCAAGAATAGTTCATCATTCATAAATCACAAATTTATGCATATTATCAATAAAAAAGTTATTGTCATTTATTTGTTTTGCCTCTTTCCGTTTTTTGTTTCGGCGCAGGTTGCTTTTAACATGGGCGGTGTGGTATCCGACGAAGAGGGCCCTTTGGCCGGAGTGAGTATATACTTAAAGGGGAAGACGTCTGTGGGCACAGCGACGAATATAGATGGTATATTCAGTATTAAGGCGTCAAAAGGAGATGTCATTGTATTTACATTTTTAGGATTTAATACCGTTGAATATCTTGTAGATAAGGAAGAAAAAAATATTCAGGTATTAATGACCTCTTCCAGTTCCACACTAGAAGAGGTTGTAGTTACCGCGTTAGGTACACAGCGTAAGATAAGCGTTGTGGGTGCCGTTACCGCTGTGGATGTCGCTGAACTGCAAACGCCCGCGACCTCTCTATCCAATATGCTTGGAGGAAGGGTTCCGGGTATGATCACCATGCAGTCAAGCGGTGAACCGGGTAAAAACATTGCCGAATTCTGGATTCGCGGTATTGGTACTTTCGGAGCAAGTAGCTCTGCATTGGTGTTAATTGACGGGTTGGAAGGCAGCTTGAGCAGCATTGACCCTGCCGATGTGGAGTCTTTTTCCGTACTCAAGGATGCATCCGCGACAGCCGTTTACGGTGTTCGTGGAGCGAATGGGGTTGTGCTGGTAACCACCAAACGCGGGTTAAGCGGAAAGTTGAAAATCACGGGGAGGGTAAACTATACTGTATCTAATTTGACCAGAATGCCTAAATATCTTGGAGCATACGACTATGCCTGTTTGGCGAATGAAGCAAGAGCCGTGCGTGAAGAAGAAATTTTGTATAATGACGCTGAACTTAAAATTATCAAACATGGGTTAGACCCTGATCTGTATCCCGACGTGAATTGGCAGAAGGAAATCATGAAGAAAAATGGATTTCAACAGACCTATTACCTGAGCGCTCAAGGAGGAGGCGATGTGGCACGATACTTTGTCAGCTTGGGAGCTTCCATCGAAGACGCGGCCTACAAAGTAGCACCCGAAAACACTGTACGGACTGCTGTGGGTTACAACACCTACAATTTTCGTATGAACTTGGATATCAACCTGAATAAAAGAACCACAGTATATTTTGGCACCGATGGTTTCTTGTCGATTCGGAAAGAACCCGGTAATGCCAATACAGATGCCATGTGGAATACCCAATCGATGCTTACGCCAATAACAGTCCCTGTAAGATATTCAACCGGACAATTGGCAGCGTACAGTTCAGGGTTTGACGGAGCAGGTATTTCACCCTATGTGTTATTGAATTACTCAGGAAGATTCTCCGGACAGAATTATTCGGGAAAGCAAACGTTAGCCCTCACACATGATTTCTCTGATTGGGTAGAAAACTTGAAACTGAGAATGCAGGGAGCCTTTGACAACTATTCATGGAAAACCGAATCACGCACCATATTGCCTGATTTGTATTTGGCAACCGGACGTAATGTGTGGGGTAATCTGCTATTGACAAGAACTATTGATGCGAGAAGTCCGCAATATAGCAATTCCAAACGGATATCCAGGAAATATCATTTTGAAAGCACTTTGACATGGGACAGACTTGTGGCGGAAAACCACCGATTAAGCGCATTGCTCTATTATTATATGAGTGATAGCCAGGATACATACGATGCCGACAACGCAAGCGCAGGTCGCCGGGCATTGGAAGCACTGCCTAAAAGGTATCAGGGGCTTTCGAGCCGCCTAACCTATGGATACAAAGATACCTACATGATTGATTTGAACTTTGGTTACACGGGTTCCGAAAACTTTGAGCCGGGTAAACAATTCGGGTTTTTCCCGTCTGTGGCTTTAGGATGGGTTCCTACCAATTATCAATGGGTAAAGGATCATGTCGGCTTGTTTCAGCATCTGAAACTACGTGCTTCGTACGGAACGGTAGGTAGCGACCGTATAGCCGATTTCCGATTCCCATTTATGACCATCATCACTGAAAATCAAGCTGTAGGATGGGGTAGTAATCTCAATGGTGTGACTGAAACACAATTTGGCGCCAATAATCTGATGTGGGAAAGGGCGATAAAATCCAATATAGGTATCGAAGGACGCCTGATTGACGATCGGGTATCGTTTGTGGTTGACTTCTTCGATGACAAACGCGAAAGCATTTTTCAACGCCGTCAAACAATACCTGATTTTGTAGGTTTGGTATGGTCTGCGCGACCTTATGGCAACGTGGGGAGTATGCGCAGTTTCGGTAGTGACGGACAACTTACTTTCACCCAGCAAATCAATAAAGATTTGGATTTTACGCTTAGAGGAAATTATACTTACTCGCAGAACGAAATAAACTAATGGGAAGAACTTCCTACGCCGTATCCGTATCAGATGCGCGAAGGATTCCCGAACGGCGCGATACGTGGCTATATTGCTACAGGATTGTTTACCGACGAAGATGATGTGAAAAATAGTGCTACTCAATCTTTTGGAGGATTCAAGGTGAGGCCGGGAGATATTAAATATAAGGATGTGAATGGCGACGGCGTAATTAATTCCGACGATAGGGTCCTTTTGTCCGATCCTACCTACCCTCGTCTGATGTATGGCTTTGGCTTTGAAGTAAAATATAAACAATTTTCGATTGGCGTATTGTTCAAGGGAACGGGTAAAACAACATTTTATCATGTTGGCTATAACCATTCTTCTTATGGCACGAACGGCCCCGGTTACGTACCGTTTAACGATGGAAGAATAGGGAATGTGCTGACAATGGTCAACAATCCGGAAAATCGGTGGATTCCGAAAGAGTATGCTATGGAGAACAACATCGACCTTTCTAAAGCGGAAAATCCGAATGCCCTTTTTCCGAGACTTTCGTATGGATACAATGCCAATAATTCGCAATTGTCAACATTCTGGAAAGATGATTCCCGTTATCTCCGACTGCAGGAAGTCACACTCAATTACAATCTCAAAAACAATTTTATCAATCAGTTTGGTTTGTCTTCGGCTGATATACAATTTGTGGGTAGCAACCTTTATGTTTGGGACAAAATTAAAGATTGGGATCCGGAGCAGGGATTCAGGAACGGGCGTGCTTATCCCATTCCGACGAGATATTCTCTACAAGTTTTTCTGAACTTTTAAAAATAAAAAAAATGAAAAATAAATTAAAACAGATAATAATTTGTACGAGTTTGGCAATCATGCTATTGCCGTCATGCAATTTTCTTGATGTTGCTGATAATTTTGAAGAATCATTCAAGTGGGATTCCATTTTTGTTTCCCAGAGAAATTTAGAGCGGTATGTATGGACGATACCTACCTTATTCCCGGATGAAGGTTGGAAATTCGATAAATTAGGCTCATTTGCCTGTGACGAAGCTTTTTCGATTATGATAAGCGACTATACCGCGCTCGATTACGTGCAGGGAAACATAACACCCACTAATCTAAGGGCGTTCAATATATGGCCCGGTATGTATATTGTTATTCGCAGGGTGAATACTATTCTCGCCAATATCGACAAAGTAGTTGATCTGGAAGATGGCAGTAGGGAAAAAAACGAATTGTTGGGTTATATCTATTTCATGCGAGCCTATGCCTATTACAGATTGGTCATGCACTATGGTCCCGTGGTTATTTTAGGGGATGACGTGTTGGAAACAAATGAGGAAACAGCCTATTATGACCGGCCCAGAGCGACGTTTGACGAATCTGTCGATTATGTTTGCGGTGAATTGGAACGCGCGGCAGCCCTTATGCCGGAAACTGTTCCTGCAAGTTTTTTCGGACGCCCCGTGTCCGGGTCCGCGTTAGGTTTGAGCGCCCGTTTACGACTTATCAGGGCCAGTCCGTTGTGGAATGGAGGTAGTGCAGCTCGCAGAACGTATGGTACATGGTTTAGGTCAACAGATAAAAAACAATATGTTTCGCAAGAATATGACGAAAAGAGATGGGCAGAGGCCGCGGCGGTTTGTAAACGTATCATCGATACCAATCTTTATTCGCTGCATGTTCTTCAGAGACGTGCCGATAGTCCGAATTTACCGGATAATGTGTCGAAACTTAATTTTCCCAATGGAGCCGGAGATATTGACGTATTTAGGTCGTTCCACGATATGTTCAACGGAGAATCGCCTGTAATGCGTAATCCCGAATTTTTATGGGCTCAGATGTCATCGGGCTTACTCAACTATACGCGGCATGCTTTTCCGTATGAAATATTTAACGGATATGCTACTGTTTCTGTACCGCAAAAGATGATTGACGCATTTCGTATGGCCGACGGACGTACCATCTATAATTCAAGTGATGAATATCCTTATGAAACCGATGGTATATGGAATGGAAAGAATGATAGTATCTTTTCCGGTTATACACTGAAAACAAATGTGCACAAAATGTTTATCAACCGTGAGGTCAGGTTCTATGCGAGTATCGGATTCAGCGGTGCACATTGGCCTATGCTTTCCACTTCGAACAATTCAAGAAGAAACCAGCAATTTTGGTATAATGCAAGTGGTAACGCAGGAAAAAATACAGTTCGAAATTTGCCTTACAACGTAAACACAACCGGCTATACATTAAGAAAGTTCGTACATCTTGAAGATTCATGGGGACTAACCGGTCAAGGTACTGAATACGAAAATTCACGGCGTGTGGCAAAAGCATACCCAATCATACGTTATGCCGAAATCCTGCTTGCTTATGTGGAGGCATTGAATAATCTGACCACCACACATACCATTCAGGGGAGTGACAATAAAACGTATACGCTATCGAGAGATATTGAGGAAATGGCTAAATATTTCGACATGGTTCGTTATAGGGCCGGTTTGCCGGGATTGACTTATGAAGAACTTTCCTCGCGGGATACGATGCAAAAATTGTTAGAAACAGAACGGATGGTTGAATTACTTCATGAAAACGCCCGTTTCTGGGATGTGCGACGTTGGGGCAAGTATGAAACAACAGAAAGGGAATCCATTATGGGTATGGATATGGACGCTGACGGATTGGCTTTTTACAATGTAGTTCCGGTTAATCAGGTGGTTGCCAGAAATAGGGTAGTGGATAAAAAATTAATTCTTCTTCCTATTGATTTGAACGAGGTAAGAAAGTCGCCTTCATTGGATCAAAATCCCGGTTATCAATATTAATAGAAAATAATATGAAACGAGCATGAACATCATTACATTTAAAGACGATGATTATTGCGAGTGCCATACACTGAAAAGAAAAAATATAATAATCGTATGAAAATATCAGTAAAAATATTCATTGTGGGTCTCCTTATACTACAGTTTGTCGGTTGCGACAGTGAATCCATCTATAAGGATGAGCACTATAAAAATTTAGTTTATCTTTTAAGCAAAGGTAACGAGAATGTTTTTATCGCATCCTACACGCTCAATGAGGAAAGTCCGGTACAGTATGTTACTGTCGGATGCGGAGGTTCCAACACCAACGATAAGGAAATCGTGGTGAAAATTGAGCCGAACCCTGAAATGTTAGACAGGTACAACAAAATAAATTATGATTATGAGAGTCAATATGCCAAATTATTGCCGGAGTCTCAATATGAGATTCCCTCATATACGGTAACAATACCCGCCCGATCGGATTATCACTATAAACGGATGGATGTGAGAGTTTGGCCGGATGGATTGTCGCCGGATTCGGTTTATTTCGTTCCTTTAAAAATTGTAAGCGTATCTGAATATGAAGTAAATGAGGAAAAACAGGACATTCTGTTTCGTGTTACTATCGAGAATGACTATGCAACCCAGTATCCGCAAACATATTACCGGAAAAGTGGGCAACTCTCAAATCCCCTTGTTGTAATGAGTGGAACAAAATTGGTGCATCCCCTGTCAAAGGACAAAGTGAGGATGTTTATTGGTAATGAATTGTATAATGACGATACAACTCCTGAAGATATTGCCAGAAAATCAGTGGTGGTCCAGATAAATGCAGACAGTACTGTCATAGTTTCCCCATATGATAGTTCCATGATGGAAGTAGAAATGCTTTCTACTGTTCCCGGTTATAACCGATACAATCCTTCGTTGGTTCAAGGTCTTACAAAACAACGTGTGCTTTGGCTAAACTACCGGTTTCGTCAAAAAAACGTCAGTACCGGTCAATTTGGCAGTTGGAGAGATGTAGAAGAAAGGTTGATACGTATAGAAGAATAATTATTAAAATTACAATGAAATGAAACGCATTCAAAATAATTTTTTATTTCATCTAACAGGCATCGTTATTTTTGTTGGTTTGATGTTTTCCGGTTGTGCCGAAGGCCCCGACAGAAATATTGAACACAAGATTTTCCTTACCCATGCGGATTTAAACATGATAGAAGGCGATGAAATTCAAGTCACTGCAAGTCCTACCAATCAAACCTTTAAATGGGAAAGCAGCAATACTGCTGTTGTAACGGTTAGTTCAACAGGTTTGGTGCGGGCGATCGGCGACGGTTCATGTTTTATTTATGTGACAAGTAGTGGAGGCTTAGAAAGGACAATACCTGTAGATGTTGTTGAGTATCTCCCTCTTGCCGGGATTGATGTGGTAAATGCTGCAAATCTCGTAACGGTGGAATCATTGTCCATTTTGCTCGGACAGACTTTGAATTTGAAACCGATAGCCGTACCGGAAAATTACAATGAAAGAATACCATTCAACGTAGTCTGGGAATCGAAAGATGAGAATATTATTGTAATAGATGAAGCTACAGGTGTATTGCAAGCTATTGATTTTGGCAGTACTGAAATTGGCGTATCATCGGTGGAAAAACCGGAAATAAAAAGAGTAATCAAGGTAGATGTACCCGAAACTCGGATAACGGATATTGTAGTATCTCAATCTTCAATAGATTTAATAGTGGAAGAGTCCGCAACCTTGACCACATCCTTCCTGCCGGAAAATTATAGTGTGAAGGACGAATCACTCGTTTTAACCTCTTCCGATCCTTCTATCGTGTCGGTGACAAATGGTACTTTTACAGCTGTTAGTGCCGGTCAAGCTACTATAAGAGTGGCTTTAAATGAAGATCCGGGCGTATATACAGATGTTCCGGTATATGTGGAATCTCCCTCTTTTATCGACTTGTCGAAATTTAAGGGTACAGGATTAAATGATAACCTCGTTTATAAACGAGTCTATTTTGAGAAAGACAAACCAATAGATGTGCCGGCACTTTCTTCCGAAGATATCTCTGCCGTATACAACCGTGATTTCATGGAATGGAATCCGGTAACACAGACACTCACATTTACCGGAGAAACGGGGCAATGGGATGTTTACTATTCAAATAAATACCGCTATTTTTGGATTAGACAAGATGAGCGTAACGGTAGTACAACCGGTGTTTACTGGTTGAGAGGGCAAGGCTTCACCCAGGCGCCCGTGTGGAATCCCGATCTTGCAGGATCTAGTGGAGGATATTGTTGGGGACTTGCAAAAATAAGATTAGCGGCATATATGAAACCGTTGGGTAATAATAGATTTCAGGCTTCTATCTATATCACATCGGCGGCTCAGTCTTCTAGCTTTTGGATTGCCATAAAGCATAATCTTTGCTCTTGGTCAGATCCTCCTGGAACTCCGTTGACACTTGTAGCGCCTCCGGGATTTACGGCAACTAATACAGATGTCAATGTCAGACCTGCTGGTTTTGAAGGAGGTTATTATCGTTTTACAATGGATTTGAATACCAAACAACGTATTCTTGAAAAAATAAACTAACGATTTTTATTTCCTGCCGTGAGAATTTTCTCACGGCAGGCTTTTTCTATGTCGGATATGGTATGAATTCCAAACCCCTTTTTTTGGGGCACGTCCGCTAATTACAAAAATTATTATATCTAAAGAAGATGTTTAGGAGACGTCTTCTCTTTCTAAGTATCTTCTTCTTCTTTTAAATCATATATATGCAGAACAGACGAAACTTTCTAAAAAAAATGGCGATCGGCACTGTAGCCATTCATTCAACTCCCTCATTGCTCTCAGCAGCAGGGAGCAAGTGGAGTAATGAGGTGAAAAAATCGGTATCTCCCAATTCTTTTGTCAACATCGCCCTGATAGGCAAGGGAGGTATGGGAACTTCTGATACCAACACTTCTTTGTCGGTTGACGGGGTGAAGATTGTCGGGGTATGTGACCTATACGATAAGCGCTTGAAGGATGCCAAGGCAGAATGGGGAAATGAGCTTTTCGTTACAAAAGATTATAGGGAAATTCTTTCACGGAAGGATGTAGATGCGGTAATCATCGCCACACCCGACCATTGGCATCAGCCGATAGCCATTGAAGCAATGAATGCCGGCAAACATGTCTATTGTGAAAAACCGGTCATTCATAAATTGGGTGAGGGAAAAGCCCTGATCGAAGCACAGAAAAAAAGCGGAGTGTTGTTTCAGACGGGCAGCCAGGGTATGGCTTCGTTAGGAAACAGGGCAGCCCGGTTATTGGTCCAACAGGGAGTTATCGGAGCGGTTAATTTTGTTGATGGGCAATTTACGGCGGCGCCGGGCAGATTGAATTCTTTTACTGCTCCTGATGATGCCTCGGAAGAGACAATCTGGTGGGAGCGTTTCCTGGGAAACGCGCCTAAAATAGCTTTCAACCCCCAGCATTTCTTCGTATGGAGAAACTGGAAGGATTATGGTACGGGCATAGCTGGAGATCTCTTTGTGCATGTCCTCTCCAGCATTCATTATATCATGGATGCAATAGGGCCGGAAAAGGTATATACTACCGGAGGAATACGTTATTATACCGATGGTTTACGCGATACGCCTGACGTTATGCTGGGATATTTCGATTATCCGAACAGGAATAATTTAGGAGCTTTTACAGTACAGTTGGGCGCCAATTATGTGGACGGAGTGTCAAAAAAATGGGGTAGCATGGATTTCCGGATTGTCGGTTCCAAAGGGTCGTTGGACGTTGGTTGGGACAACGTTGTCCTGAAGACGATGGAAGATGTTGACCCGCATGATTTGAAGGTATTGGAACAGTTGGGACAAGGGATGAAAAGCCCTGAAAAGGTCTCTTCCCGCGAGTATCTGTTTTCGGTGAAAGAGGGATACAAAGGAGGCCATTATGACCATCATTTCAATTTTATCGACGGTATCAGAAATGACAAGCCTTTGACTGCAGATGTTCTTTTTGCTGTCCGCACAGCTGCGCCGGCACTGTTAAGCTATGAAAGCTATTTGCAAGATAAAGCAATCAGATGGGATGCCCAAAACCTAAAAATAAAAAAATAATGAAGAGAAAATATGGAGCGCTTATTGTCACTTTTTTACTGATAGCTACCTCTTGCCATCTCTCCAAAGAGAGTCAGGTCACACAGACAAGTGATAAAGAGGGTACGTTCCGGCTATCGAAAGAAGAAAGAAAAGAGGGGTACAAGATCCTTTTTGATGGTACATCCATGTCGCAATGGACAAGTAATACGGATGAATATGTCCTGGAAAACGGTTGTATTGTCATGTACCCCAAAAATGGACATGGGAATCTATATACGAAACAGGAGTTTGATAATTTTATTTTGCGTTTTGAGTTTTTATTGACGCCTGAAGCCAATAACGGTTTAGGAATACGACATAAGATGATCACCGCGCAAAGCGGATACGATGGAATGGAATTGCAGATATTGGATAATGAGGCGCCTATCTATCAAGATTTAAAACCTTATCAGTACCATGGATCGGTATATGGCTGGATACCCGCAAAACGGGGTTTCCTGAAACCCGCAGGAGAGTGGAATTACCAGGAGGTAGTGGCGGATGGCGATCATATTAAGGTTATCCTTAATGGAACGGTTATTGTGGACGGCAACTTAAGGGAAGCTACAAAAGGAACTCCTGCCGATAAAATACCGGCTACCTTATTTTACGAAAAAGGTCATATCGCTTTTTTAGGGCATAATTCTGTGGTTAAATTCAAAAATATCCGGGTAAGAGAATTGAAAAAATAACCATCCATATTTGCGCCCAGGCTTCATGCATGGTGGAGTGTGAACCGTCGTTATCGTTTTTCCCTCCATATCTGCCACGAATTAACCAAATTCTGCCACAATACATACATTCCCGGTCCAAGTGTGGCAAGAGGATTCAGGTAAGTTTGTGTGAGCCAGATGGCAAGTACGGTGTTTTTCTGTCCCAGGCTTTGTCCTCCGGCGACGGTTTGTCCAAAATGGCGACCGATCTTTCTTCCGAAATAAAACTGCAAGAGGCAGATAACCAGTGATACGGTGGCGATGATAATTTCAATCCGATAATGGGCACTACCTTGCATATGTACATAAGAGGTGATATTTCCAATTACAATGGTAAGGGCGATCGCCCAGAGGTAGAAAGAGACAATCTGCGCCGATTGGATTTTCTTGTGTATCCGGGGTGTCGTTTTTCTTAGTAGTAGTGCCAGTAAGAATGGGAGTACAAGAATGGGAATGACACTACGGAAAATATGCCAGAAGGAGGCCGCCAATGAGATAGTGTTGTCGCTTTTTCCTACTAGTGAAAGGAAAAGCGGGGCTATAAGTGCTACCGAGAGATTACTAATGATAGCGTAGGCTGCTGTTGCCGCAATACTACCTCCCAATATCCCGGTAACGACGGGTGCTGAGGTAGCAGTAGCTGTCAGCATGCAGATCATTGCCGCCTGGGCGAGGGTCTCATTAAATGGTCGAAGGGCCAGATAGATGATCGCACTCCCCACATATTGGATAGCAAGAAGGATGTAATGAAATTTGGAGAACCTGATATCGCTCCATCTCACCCGGCAATAGGTGATAAAGAGCATCATTGCGAGCAGGTAAGGAATGGCGGGAGAAAATACCGCCAATTGCCGGTGAAATGCAATTCCTGCCACCATCGCGATGGGAAGCAGGTATTTCTCTAAATATTTTTGCATATATTTTTAATCAGAACCAAGAATCAAGAACCAAGACTATTTTCTTTCGGCCTCGTACAATCTATTTTAATTATAATAGTTCCCCGGCGTGGTGGAACTATCCGATTTGCGGAGCAGATCCTTGATGTTGGTATCGGTCATCCACTGTTTGCCATTGAGCACCCAATCGTTGATGAACTGTTCGATCTCAGGGAGAAATTCCTGCATCGGATATTCCGAAACCTCATGACCGATATCTTCTATGCTGTAGAACAGATAAGGATATTGTTCGCTCTTGAACTTTTTTGCCAACGGTTTCGAACCAAACATACCCAGTTTGAAAAAACGGGTCTTATTGTAAGGTACCAGTTTATCGGCACTTCCGTGAAAAAAGAGGGTGGGGGCAGGAGGTTGTG
>JAAYFR010000297.1 GCA_012728155.1 Bacteroidales bacterium
ACCTCAATGAATTCTGTTATAAGTTTAACCGGAGATTCTTCCCGGAGAAACTTTTCGACAGGCTTGTCATTGCCGCTGTGTCGTACAGCCCTGATTTCAAATCGAAAATTTACAATAGGTCATATTGCGGATAATCATATTGTTTTATTTGCATTGAGGCGAAATTGTTGAGTTTATTTTTTACGAAGAATTAATATTGCATCCGAATCGAAGGGTACTTACGCTTCAAATTCATCATTGTCCCGGATTATATCAGCCTTGAGGTAACTATTATTGACGGTGTCGAACCAATGGGCAGTGTAACTTGGACTTCTCAATCCATATGGAACAGTTCCTCCAAAGGTATGGAGACCGGAGAGTTGTCCTGATTTACTTTCATTATGTCCGCCATATAATCCCACCACTTTTGTACTATCGGGTTTTTGCCAATCTCCTGGGAAGATTGTCCTCCTTTTATTTTTTGGACTGCAAACAGTATATTTGTTTCCCTGTCCCAAAATATAGAGTAATCCCGCACGCCGGTGTCGGACAATAGTTTTTTTAATTCCGGCCAGATAGCCGAATGTCTCTTTTCATACTCTTCTTCTAATCCCGGTTTTAAAAACATCTTAAAAGCTACTCGTTTCATGTCAGGTTTAATTGAATGGGTTAAGTTTTTTAAATCGTTATCTTGTAGAGATGTACCGAATAGGATGAAAATTGATCTGTGAACTTTTTGCCATCCTTCATATCTATCAACCGGTCTTCACCGATTACCTCCACTCTCTTTCCGTTTTGAATGGAGAAAGAGGCTGTGGTATTGCCCGGCCTCATCGACACAGCAAAGATATAAAATGTGTCATCAATTTTTTTCACAATATAATCTATTGGAATTCCGGGGTTACTGCTGCTTATTGA
Organism: Bacteroidales bacterium; assembly: GCA_012728155.1. Lineage (GTDB taxonomy): Bacteria > Bacteroidota > Bacteroidia > Bacteroidales > Dysgonomonadaceae > Proteiniphilum. The sequence goes on from JAAYFR010000297.1 coordinate 898, forward strand.
AACATAGTCCTGAATTGTGGGGCTGTTGAGAACGGGAGCCAATGCGGCAATCTGTTCATTCACCTTTCCCACCTCGAGAATCATCTCTTTGTCATGCAAAAGAGCGGCAGCTTCAGTACCCCCTGCAAAAGAGTGACAAAAATAACCGATTCCCGATACTCCGTGGATTAAGGCCATCCATACTTGCGATTTCACCTCTTCGGGTGTTGGCCTCCGCCCTCCTTTATTGATTTGGGTCGTCTCTATCCAGCACCATGTTGGTTTTGAATAATCGGACCACTCCCGTAAACTGTCCACACCTTTGGCTACATACCATAAACTGTCCTTCACCTCTTTTTCACTGCTGTTGACCGGATATATGTCGAACGATGCGATATCGCACCCTTTCAAATAGCCGTCATTTGATATCTTATACATATCCGTTTTACCGGAACACTTACCCCTGCCTACCCAATGGGTGGCTGCTATCCCCCTGCCGAGATTCAGGTAGACCGGGCGTGAGGGATCAGTCAATTTCAACTCATTGTAATAGTCGATGATCTTAGAAGGGTCAATACAGGGGTCGTAGCTCTTTGTGACTGGGTTCCACTGCGCATTATCCGGTTCGTCGCCTTGCAACCACCCATAAATGAGGGGTTCCTGAAGATTATTTTTTGCAAACTCGTTCAAGTCGGCGATCACTTTCATATCGGCGGCTTTCAGCAGGTCCAGTTTTGTCTGGGTGAGGCCATCCCAAATACCGACATACATATTAATGCCGTAGCTCTTGTATGCCATGGCATCCCGAGGCTCCTGTAACCATACCGCGATAGGGAAAAAAGAGCGCTCCTTATTGTAGTCCGGAGAACTATGGTCGTTGTTCAGTGCTTTCCTGTAGGCGCAGGATAATAATCCTCCCGGTGATACAGCTGCCAGAAGAATGATGACAGACAGAAGCGATAGTTTTAATCTCATACTACTTAACTATATACCTCAAATAAGGGGTAGAGGGTAGGCAAGTTGATGAAAGTTAATGGAATTCAAATCCTACTGAGAGGTTGACGCTATTCATATTCTGACAATAACCACTAATATCAGGAGCAGGATTCGCACCCCCCGGATTTATGCGGGTATAGTCGAAAATCCTGACATGATCGGGGTAAGCCATCGTCAAGGATAATTTGACTATCGAAGAGATATTGGGTGAAAGCTTCAGGTTATACCCTACGCCAATGTCACCCGCAAGCGAGTTGGCGGTCAGTGTGATAGGTTCCGGATCTTTCGTTCCTAATTTTATGATGGCATTATTGTGCACCATCCTCCCATAGCCGACAGAGCAGTGCAAAATCCAGTGATTTCTCCGATGGTCATCCCAGAAGCGGAAAGAGATCATTGGACCGATATAGTTTTGTCGGATATCTCCACCCAGCATGCTGCGGTAATGATATTTCACACCGTATCCTGTGAGTGCGGAAAGGTAGACAACCAGATCGGTTCCCGCATAAAAGAGGTTGCGGTCGGAGGAGCTTCCCGGTTGGGGGTTGAAATCTTCCGTCAATCCCACTCGCAGTGGACCGAATTGATGTCCGCCACCCACATTCAAGCTCAAGGAAACAACTGGATACCAGGGGCGCAAGCGGGCATCATCGATGCTTCGGAACACTTTCTTCTTGTAATACAATACGGAATCCTTATGAATCAGGCCACTTTTCAACTCGTCGTCCCATTTGAATTCAATGGGATAAAAATCATCGGTCAGCTTTCCTATTGTACAGTTCAGGGTGTCCCGATGTATGGTTACCAGGAGATCTTGCGCCTTCACAGAAGAGGCCCAAGGCAAAGCCATCCCGATGAAAACGAGGAGTGAAAGTAGAAAAAAATTGTTTCTATATCTCTTCATCAACGGTTGCCATTATGGTTATACGATTAAAACCTCAATTGTAGCGATAACATAGTATCCATCCTGTCTATTAACGATACACGATTTTCAGTGAGGGCGTTTCAAATACTATCCCGCAATCGAATGTTCCGGGAACCTCCCATCCCACATTCATCGTTGTGACGACCATATCTTCAAATCCGGAACCGGCAAGGTACCCCCTTTGCCGCGCTGTTTCAAAAGCCTCCTTTATAAAAGGCAGAATATCCTTGTCGATAGTTACCCACTCTTTGGCGTGCATCGTTCCGTTGAAAATATCCGGCGAAGCTACTGAATAGATAAACTTCCGCGATGCATCCTCCTTGCCTATATCCCGTGCGGCATAGAGCTCGGTATATTCATAGCGGTAGTCGTAAAAGGGAATACCGAACCAGAAAAAATCTCCATAGCTCTCCGAAGATTTGTTGTTGTCCTGGATGGTGAAATATTGTGTGATTTGGGTTGTATGCACATCCGGGTTGAATTGATCCCCCATCTTGTTGTCAGCATATAGCAACTTACATTTGGTCTTGTAAATCAGCCTGTCGGCTTCGATCAATTTCGGAGGGTTATTGAAATATTGTTCGAGTAACAGATGGGGCCAATCTTCGTCCATCTCTCTTGGGTGGTCGTACTCTTTCGAGGCAATCACATCCAGTCTGATCTCTACCGTTTGATTTTTATTCTTAAAGAAGGATACTTTCTTTGCTTTGTGCTGGTAGATGATGGAATCGTTTGTGATAATCGGCTGGATATTTTGCATTACTGATTTGCTTCCCCATTGAGGTAATAACCAATAGGCCGTATCGGTTGAATAGTGAAATGGATATAGGGTATCAATCGGGGTGGGAAGAGATGAGCTATGTCCCTGCACCCTGATCCCGCCATGAAAATCTCTATCCTGGATGATTTCCCGTGATGCCGGCGTTGGAGCACATCCTGTAAATAGAAAAAATAATGCAAATAGGAGTCCCAATTGTCTCAATCTATATTTCATGTCCTTGAATATATTTCAGTTAAGGAGATGTCAGGTGGAGAATAAAATGGTCAGAAAGTCTGGTATACATAGTTAAATCGCCCTTCGGGTGCCACATCACCATGGATGTACCACTCCATCGGATCTTCTTTTTGCATATTGTCAGACCATTTGAATTCAAAATCAAGCCCCTTTTTGTCCCCGAAAATTGCTTTCAAGGGAAAACTGTACATCAGCCTGTTCCCTTCCATTTTGAGTGTGACCTTGCCAATGGTTTTCCACTCCCCATCGATATACTGTTGGAGATCCCTCCCCGCGTTGATCCTGAAATCGTATCCCATCCATCCGGTAGTATGATTCCTGTCGCTATTGATATAGAGTCTCATCCACTGTTCGTCGTCGCTCTTGATGACGGGTGATGCGGTTTCCGCAAGGAAGTAGATCATTTTTCTGTCCCTTGCCACTTTCAGCGTTGTGAAATCATTCCTTCCGGTGTTGTTGGTGTAATGGATCTGGGGGTTGGTCACTGCCGACGGATGATCCCTCTTTTCGGTCTCCCCTCTATAGTCGGTATAGACCGGAGTAATATCTTTCCAGTCGTTCCACCCTTTGATACTTTTCGCCTTACCTGCTTTCGGCACAGCGTTCATCCCTTTGTATTTCCGGATATTTGCCACCATCTGCATATAATAGTTGTCTTTTAATCCGGCTGTCATTGTGGGTTCTATATCCCTGCTGTACTCCGGGTCGGCTTGATCACAGAAGTAGGAATGTTCGGGATTCCCATCGGTGCTTCCCCATCTTCCGGCTACCCATTCGTTCCATCCGGTGATAAAAACAAATGGGACATCCTGTTGGAGGGCGTAATCCCACTGTTCCTGGAAATTGTATCCGTAGAGAATATCCTTCTCCGGATCGCCCGGGTTGCCCTCTCTGTAGCTACGCCCCCAGTTGTTCTTGTTGCCGTAAAAAGCGGAACCTCCCATGCCCGCCGCGGGATCGGGATGCTGGCATACCGACACATTGATGATCTCCCTCTCACCCTTCAGGTTCTTATAGACATGCTGAGGCCTGACAAAATCGATCCATGGCCATCCGTTATCCTGTACCGGTTCATTGGGCCATTGTGACTCCCTGAAACTGAAAAAAGATTGAAACTCTTTCCCTTCCGCCTCTTTGGTTCTGCCGATGATGAGGGGTTTTCCCTCGAGGTAGTACCATGTCTCTGGATAGTAAATCGGGGCTCCCGGCTTGTAATAGGCGTCATACACCATTTGCATGGTGTGCCCCGATTGCGTATTGGTATAATAGACCATTTTGGGTGGGTTCTTCCCTTGCCGCTGAAGAGTCCGGATGGCTTGCATCAAAGCTTCCGATTGCTCCTTGTAGATGAGATGATTGGTGGCATCGATGACCAGGAAGTCGACTTGTGCGTCGGTCAACAGCTGCATATTTCGCAGGTGTACCCAGTAATCGTCGCCCCGATAGTATCCATAGAGCGGCTCTCCCCAGAAATAATAGCGCCCTCTTTGGGGGGATCCCCAGTTTTCATGATCCCCCTTTTCGAGTACTTCCGGATGATTGGGGATGATCTGGCTAAGGTCCCATTTCAATTCCGAGACCTTAGAGTTCTTGTCTCCCTGCCAGAGGAAATAAAATAGGGCGACAC
>JAAYFR010000298.1 GCA_012728155.1 Bacteroidales bacterium
TACCGAATAGGTATATTTCGCTGCTTTCGTATTCTGCAACATCACCGAACCGTTCTTTTCATCGATATTGGTCAATGCGAAAGCATCGGTTGGGAGGGCGTCAAAAAAGGCCTTTTTTACATTGCGGTACTCCAGCATATTTTTATGGTAATCGAGGTGGTCCTGGGTGAGGTTGGTAAAAACAGCCCCTGCGAACTGTAGTCCATGCACTCTTTTCTGATGAATAGCGTGTGAGCTCACCTCCATAAAAGCGTATTCACAGCCGGCATCCACCATTTTACGCAGATAATCGTTGAGCTTGATCGGATCAAGTGTGGTATGTGTGGTAGGATATCGCTCACCATTCACATAATTGGCCACGGTGGAAAGCAATCCTGACGGATATCCCAAATGCCGGAACGTATCGTACAACAATGTAGCTATGGTAGTCTTCCCATTTGTCCCGGTCACACCGACCAGTTTCAACAATGACGAGGGATTGCCGTACCATGTCGACGCTATTTGTGCCAATGCCACTGCACTCTGTTTCACCTGCACATAGGCAACTCGGGAGAAATACTCCTCGATCATCGGTTTGTCGTATACAACCGCTACGGCTCCCTGCTCTATTGCCTTACCAATATAAGCATGACCATCGGTAAAGATCCCTTCTACCGCGATAAAAAGGGAGCCCGCCACCACCATCCGCGAATCGGAGGTGATAGCGGTCACCTCCGCTTCGCCGTTTCCACGCAAGCCAACTACATCACAAGTTTCGATCAATTTATTCAGGTTCATTTTCTTTTTCTCTAATATTATCTCATTGTAAGGGTGACGGTAGTGCCCTTCACCAGTCGCTGTCCGGGTGAAAGTGATTGAGAGGTTACTTTCCCTGCCCCGATCAGGTTTACTCTTAATCCTGACTTTTCCAAAAGATACACCGCATCACGGGCACCCATTCCCCGCACATCGGGAACAAGAGAATTGTTCACCACAATGGGTTCCGAATGGTAGGCGGCGCTATCCAACCTCATCTTCACCCATTCGGCAGTTTCAGCCGGATCCTCCACAGAAAAGTTCAACGAGCGCAACAGCGCCCGGTTGATAGTCCAGTTACCGTTTTTCAGCACCGGTTTCTTGGGTAAGGTAGAATCTATCTTGCAGGCTTCCACATCCATCCGCACTTTCCTAAAATAGGTCTGTTCGGCAATATTTTTAAAGACCATACCCGCCATTCCTCCGCCGGAGGGTACTCCTTTTGGTTTTCTCAATCCTACGAAGATGGTATACATCGGCTCATCGGCCGGGAAATAGCCACAGAACGAAACATAATAACCACCATAAGCTCCTCCTGAAGCGATTTGTGCTGTTCCGGTCTTACCGGCTATAGGAAAATAATCGGAACCTACCACTTTGGCGGTGCCCTCTTCCACCACTTTCAACAGCATCTGGTGTATCTGTTCCAGAGTTTTCTCTTTGCACATTTTCGGATTTACCACCTCCGCTTCCACCTTCTCCACCACTTTTCCCTTTTCAAAGAATTGTTTGGCGATAAAGGGTTTTATCATCTTCCCACCGTTGGCAATTCCGTTGTAGAACATCAACATATAGATAGGTGGCACTTGCGATTCATACCCGAACGACATCCAGGGGAGGGTTGTTTTCGACCAGTAATTATTTTTGTCATTGGGAAAGCGAATGGATGAAGTGCCTTCTATCCCATTCAGGGGCACATCCCAAGTAAGTGATTTTCTCAAACCGATCCGGTCTATTCCCTCCACATATTTTGTAGGATTGTTCTCATATCCTTTCAGTGCGATTTTACTCATCACAACATTCGACGAGATAGCCATCCCTTCGGCCACAGTCAAGTAACCTCTATTTTGTCCCCTGCGCCAGTAATGGTCGCGCACCCATCTCTTATTATATTGAAAAAGTCCGTTTCCCACATAAAATGAGTCGGTAGGTGTAATCACTCCATCATCGAGTGCCACCATCGTGGTCACCGTTTTAAAAGTAGAACCCGGTTCATTCATATAGGAGAAGGCATTGGGATTACCTTCGGCATAACCACCATTTGTTAAACGGTCGAGATTGGCAATTCCTTTTATCTCTCCCGTCTTTACTTCCATGATGATGGCAGTGCCTGATTCGGCATCCGTCTCAATCAGCTTCTCCCGTAATGACCGTTCGGTTATATCCTGTATTCCGGCATCGATGGTAGTGACAATATCCCACCCCTCTTCGGCCGGTTTTTCCACCACATCCATCCATTTCCCCTGTATCTTTTGGCGATATTTCACCCCTTGGACGCCCCTAAGCAAGGAGTCGTACTTCAACTCCAATCCACTGGCTCCCCCCTTATCGATATCTTTATAGAGGCTTCCGACCGTGCGGTTTGCCAAGTTGCCAAAAGGTTTTTTCCGTGCATTTCTCTCTTCGGCAATCAATCCGCTACGGTTAGAACGTTGATTCCAGAAGGGATAGGTTCGAATTTCCTTTAAATCGACATAAGATATATCGTTTCGCAATATTTTCACGTAACGTGAGCGGATTGGCACCCGCTTATCAATTCCTTTATTCCGATTTTCCTGGATCTGACGTTGTTCTTTTTCGCGTAGTTCCCAGCCGCTCATAATGATATTCTTATATTGGGCAGCGCTCCGATCGGGGAACTTTCGAGTCAATGTGGCGGACAACTCACCCACATATTTGATCAGTGTATCTTTATTCATACCCTCCGCCCAGAAATCCATATAGATACTATATAGCGGTTCTGTAGTTGCCAAAAGTTTCCCGTCGTGCGTATAGATATTGCCTCTCTTGGGCAAAATCACACGATCCTTTATCACGGTCTCTTTCTTACCTACTTCACGCCATTTTTTCCCTTCAGCAGTAAATACAATCTTGGCAGCAGAAAAAATGATCATCACGGCAAATAGCATCAATAGGGCAACGATAAAACCATATCTGCCCAAAATGGCTCGTTTGTTATTCCGATTTTGTTTTTTCATTTTCTCTATAAGAAAACCTATTTATCTATGTAATAGACTGGCTCATTCGTCACTTTCAGTTCCAAACCGGCCTCCTCAACACGCCGTTCAATTTCGCCCTGTCTGCTTGCTTCGGTAAGGCTCGAAGAGATGGTGAGCGCCTCATATTTCACATCCCTAAGTTCTTGGTGAAGTCTTTCTATCTCCGCCATCTGCTGGAGTACTTTATATCGATGGCTGATAAAAAGGAACATCACCAACACAATTGCAATCACGAATCTCATGTTTTTGAGGAAGAAGTCCTCGGTGAGGACACTCCCCCCAAAAACACGGACAAACGATTTGCGTATGTTATCGAACTTCAGTTTCATCTATATTGATTAGCAGATTCATTGATGTGCTAATTAATCAGCAAATCAGTAAATCATCACACTCATTACTTTTTTTCGGCGATACGCAGTTTGGCGCTTCTGGAGCGCGGGTTAGCGTGCTGCTCCTCATCTGAGGGAACAATCACCTTGCGGTTTATCACCGTGAATGGCGTCTCCACGTTTCCATAAAAATCTTTGATCGCTTCCCCTTCAAAATTTCCTGTCTTAAAAAAATTCTTCACCAGACGATCTTCCAACGAATGATAGGAGATTACACAAAGGCGTCCTCCCGGCTTCACTACCCGCAAAGTCTGCAAAAGCATCTCCTGTAACGCCACCATCTCCCCGTTCACCTCAATACGTAACGCCTGAAATGCCTGTGCCAGTATCTTTTTTTCTTTCTCCCTGCGGGTGAATGGTTCCAGAATTGCAAGCAAATCATCCGTCTCTTTTATTGGCTTCTCCTCCCGACATCTTGCCACCGCCGAAGCGATCTGTCGCGCATTTCTCAATTCACCATACCGGTAGAAAAGATCGGAGAGCCGTACCACATCATATTCATTGAGGATATCGGATGCCTTCTTTTGAGCATTGCGATTCATTCGCATATCCAACTCACCCGGAAAACGAAATGAAAAACCACGTTCAGAAATATCAAAATGATGTGACGACACCCCCAAGTCGGCAAGAATACCATCCACCGCATCTACGCCATGATATCGAAGAAAGTTCTTCAGGAAACGAAAATTGGCATGTACAAAGGTAAGACGAAGATCAGCGGGAATATTTTCGACAGCCTCTTCATCCTGATCGAAAACAATCAATCGCCCTTCTTCACCTAATCTGTTCAATATCTCACGGGAATGTCCACCACCGCCAAAAGTGACATCAACATAAACCCCACGGGGAGAGATATTCAACCCGTCGACGCATTCAGCAAGTAGCACCGGCGTATGATATACTCTTTCATCCTGTCCTCCATCTGAAGCCATAATTCCCCTATTCTATTACTCCATTAATTGCTGTAATTTAGAAGAAAACGCATCGGGATCGACCAACGGTTTTTCCAATTTCTCTTTCGCCCAAATCTCAATGGTTTCATCCACGCCCAAAAAACGGACATCCAACTCAATAGAGACCATTTGCAGATAACGCTTCGGAATAAGGACCCTCCCATTGGCATCCATCTCCAATCTTTCAGCATCCAGCACAAACTGACGAAAGATCTGCTGCTGTTCTTTATTCCATTTATTCAATCTGCTACGGAGCATCTCGATCTCTTTTTCCCATACACTGCCGGGATAGAGCACAAGACATTCCTGAAAAATATCTTTACGAAGCACAAGAAACTCTTCACCTTCGCTCTGCAAACGCTTGCGAAAGATCGCCGGCACAAAGATCCTACCCTTCGAATCGGCCTTAGCTTCAATATTTCCCAGAAATTGCAGCATAATTATTTCTATAACGCTGTAAAAGTACAAAATAATCCACTTTTCCCCACATTTCCACACAAAAAATTACAAAAAAGTTTTCAACAATCAGGAAATATTTTTTATCAAGCTAATTATCAGCGATTTACACAACAATTAATTGTGGGGAATTTTGCCCAATCACCTCCTAAATTTCAAATATTCTCATAGGATTGAATATTTTTTCTATGATTACTCTCTATTATCCACTATTTTTGTACATTTGCCATGAATTAGAAGAAGAGGACGATAGGATGACTCACGATACATTTCGGGTTGATATTGACCATATTTTAAGAGATAAATCGCCCAAATATTACAATAAAATTCCAAAATTCCTGATCAACTGGCTCAAGCGGACTCTGCA
>JAAYFR010000299.1 GCA_012728155.1 Bacteroidales bacterium
CAATATATCTTCACCGCCCTCCTCATCGTGATGACATTATCTTCTTTCTGGGCGCTCACACGGCTAGAGGCCTTTTTGAGGAAGCGGAAAAAATAGTGCAGTTGCACTACTCCTTCATCAATATTTCGCGTGCTTTTTCCAACAAATCCGGTGATTCTGCGGGGGGATAATGCAAGTCGAGCGACCGGAACAATTCAAGAATGATATCACCTACCGCTACCCGGGCAAAAAACTTCTTGTCGGCAGGGATCACATACCATGGTGCATACGGTTTCGAGGTCTTCTCCAGCATCTCTTCGAATGCACTTTCATACTCATCCCACTGTGCACGAGCTTGCAGATCGGCTGAACTGAATTTCCAGTTTTTGTGGGGATCGTCGATACGGGAAAGAAGACGTTCTTTCTGCTCTTCTTTCGACACATTCAGAAAAAACTTAAGAATACGCATTCCGTTCCGGTGAAGATGCCGCTCAATCGCGTTTATATCCTCATAGCGGGCATCCCAAAACTGCTGGTCTATTTTCTCTACCGAGCCATAGCCGGGAATACGCTCGTTGAGTATCCATTGTGGGTTGACTCTCGTGGCCAGCACATTTTCATAGTGCGAGCGGTTGAAGATCTCTATCATCCCGCGCTGGGGCAATGCGATATAATGGCGCCAGAAGTAGTCGTGCTCCAGTTCGTTCTTTGTAGGCGTCTTAAAACTGTGCACCCTACATCCCTGCGGGTTGATACCCGACATCACATGGCGGATCACACCATCCTTTCCGGCAGCATCGCGTGCCTGTAGAATGATCAATAGCGAATAGCGGTCATCGGCATAGAACATCTCCTGAAACTTATTCAGCTCCTTGATATTCTGCTTAATTTCCTCGTTGGCACTCTGCTTGGTATATCCTCCCTCTTCGCAGGTAGAAAAATTTTTCAGGTTGACTTTAGTGCCCTCCTGCACCCGAAGCTTACTATAATCAAAGTTCATATTGTGGTTATTTGTTTTGTCCTACATCGTCACCTATACCTTGCAGTAGCTCTTGATACCTTTTGTCGTCGGAAATAATCTTCAATCCCTCCATAAAGATATCGTTCTCTTCATTGATGATGCGGAAAAATGCAGACGAGTCGTATAAGTCACGCGCCATCAGCGCTTTTAATTGGGCGAATATCAATGGGCGGGATGTGGCAAACTGCTCCTCATTCCACTCTATCTTCTCATCGGCGGCAAGTTTCATCAATTTGAGTCTCTCCGCCTCGGTGATCTGAAAACCGGCATTGAACTTATTGATATCCGGATATCTTTGCAGCAGCTCCTGACGGCGGTTATCCACTTCGGCTATCGCCACTCTGCCAATCACATTCAGGCCATTCAATCGGGCGTGCAGTCTGGTTCCCCCGGTCGTGTCAACCGGTACGAAATAATCAGGCATAATACCACCACCACCATATACGGTACGCTTGTTCACCAGCGTAGTATATTTTAGGGAGTCGGGGAAATGAATACTGTCTGCCTGGAACATTTCCCCATGCATATAACGATTCACGAAGTCCCGGTGATATGCATCCTGGTCACCATTTTCGTAGGGTTTCTGGATACTTCTACCGGTAGGAGTATAATACCTGGCCACGGTCAGGCGGATCATGGTACCGTCGGGAAGCGGCAGCTGTCGTTGTACCAGCCCCTTTCCGAACGATCTTCTTCCAACAACCACCCCCCTGTCCCAATCCTGAATGGCACCGGCAAGGATCTCACTGGCTGATGCGGAAGCCTCATTGATCAACACCACCAATTTTCCTCCGCTCAACTCATCACTACCTGTGGCGTTCATTGTATATCGGGGTTGATTTTTTCCTTCGGTATAGACAATCAGCTTGCCCTCTCCTAAAAACTCATTCACTATATCATTGGCAGTCTGCAGGATACCTCCTCCATTGTCGGTCAGATCCAAAATAAGGTGTTTCATCCCCTGTGCTTTCAGCTCCTGCTCCGCCTTCCGGAACTCTTCACCCGATGCAACACCGAAACGGCTCAAGCGGATGTAACCGATGTCATCGGTCACTAAATAGGAGGCATCAATACTGACGATGGGAATCTTGTCGCGGATAATCCGGAATGGCATTAACTCCGGCACACCACGACGAAGTACTTTTATATTCACCTCCGTCCCTTTGGCACCCCGAAGCATGGAGATGATCTCCTGGTTATTCTTCTTCACCCCGGCAATAAGCGTGTCGTTTACCAAGATAAACTTATCTCCCGGCATAATACCCACCTTTTGCGACGGTCCCCCGGAGATGACCTCCATCACATAGAGGGTATCGGTCATCATATTGAATGAAATACCTATCCCTTCAAAATTTCCCTGCAACGGTTCATTCATCGCCTTCACCTCTTCCTTGTTGAGATAAGAGGAGTGCGGATCCAATTCCTTCAGCATACCACGGATGGCCGCTTCAGTCAGGTTCTGCGCATCTACATCATCCACATAGAGACTTTGGACAAGTTGAAGGGCTCGATCTATTTTAACCGCATCGGAAGAGGGGCGGAATTGTGCATAGACACATCCGTTTAAAAACAGCGTACCTAAAACAATCGGAATTATTCTCTTTAGCATTTTTATTGTATTGTATGGGTTTGAGTGTAACTAAAGCCAACCCGTCGGATCTTGTATGAGAAACCGTCAGGATCGAGGCAACAGTTGACCTCCTGTTATAGTTGAAATCCTTTCGGGACAAATTCGCTCACATCGTAGCCGTAACGCAGCAATTCCCTCACATGTGAGGAGCTGACATGGGTGAGGGAAGGTTCAGTAAATAGTACAAACGTCTCAATTCCTGAAATAGTTCGGTTTATATCGGCAATTGTTTTTTCATATTCTAAATCGGCTACCGAACGGATGCCCCGCAGGATATATTGTGCACCTATTTTCTGTGCAAATTCTATGGTCAATGAGTCGTAGCGCTCCACGCTTACACGGGGTTCATTGCGGTAAAAGTCACGGATCATGCTGAGCCGTTTCTCCAGCGGAAAAAACGACTGCTTTGCCTCATTCACACCAATGGCTATCACAATCCTCTCCATCAGGGATAATCCCCTTCGTACCAGCTACTCATGACCGACGGTAAATGGATCGAATGTTCCGGGGAACAGCGCTATCCGCGGTTTAGCTGATTCTATTTGAAACATATTTCTATTTTAAGATCTATGGCGTAGGATATGGGATTTCTGAACTAAGCAACCTCATCCTCTTCAACCACCAGGTTCTCAATAATAAACGACTGCCGTTCAGGGGTATTCTTACCCATATAGAATTCGAGCAATTCTTTCAGAAGATCTTCTTTCCGCATAGTGACCCTGTCGAGTCGGATATCCTCACCGATAAAGTAACGAAACTCATCGGGCGAGATCTCACCCAGTCCCTTGAAACGGGTTATTTCAGGATTGGGGCCAAGTTCCCCAATGGCGTTGAGTCGCTCCTCCTCCGTATAACAATAGAGCGTTTTCTTCTTGTTACGCACCCTAAAGAGTGGCGTCTGAAGGATATAGACATGCCCCTTCTTGATCAGATCGGGAAAGAATTGCAGGAAGAAAGTGAGCAGCAGCAGCCGGATATGCATTCCATCGGTATCGGCATCGGTGGCAATGATTACCTTATTATAGCGCAATCCGTCCATATTTTCTTCAATATTGAGTGCCGCCTGAAGAAGGTTGAACTCCTCGTTTTCATAGACGATTTTCTTTGTCAGTCCGAAGCAGTTCAGCGGTTTTCCCCGCAGGCTGAATACCGCTTGAAGGTTCGGGTCACGGCTCTTGGTGATAGAGCCACTGGCCGAATCACCCTCGGTGATAAAGATGGCACTCTTTTCCCTGTCGTCTCCCTTGTTATCGTTATAATGAATGCGGCAATCCCTCAGTTTCTTATTGTGCAGGTTGGCCTTTTTTGCCCGCTCACGGGCCAATTTGGTGACGCCGGCAATAGCTTTGCGCTCCTTTTCCGAATCGAGAATTTTTCTCTGCAGCACCTCTACGGTATCGGCATGTTTGTGCAGGTAGTTATCCAGCTCTTTTTTGAGGAAGTCGTTGATATGCTTGCTCACAGAGACGCCGTTGGGTGCCATCTCTTTTGAGCCAAGTTTTGTTTTTGTCTGCGACTCGAACACCGGCTCTTCCACCTTAATACTGATCGCCGCCACTATACCGTTACGGATATCGGAATAGTCAAAATTCTTATTATAGAACTCTTTGATGACCCTCGCCGTCGCCTCACGGAAAGCGGTAAGGTGTGTACCTCCCTGGGTGGTATGCTGTCCGTTGACAAACGAGTAGTACTCCTCGCCATACTGGTTGGTGTGGGTGATAGCCACCTCGATATCCTCCCCGAAAAGGTGGATGATAGGATAAAGCTCTTCCGCCGTAAGGTTTTCGTTCAGCAGGTCTTCCAACCCGTTTTTCGAACTGAACTTCTTATCATTGAAGACGATGGTCAAGCCGATATTCAGGAAGACATAGTTCTTCAGCAGCGGCTCGATATGTTCGTCGCGATAGTGGTACTCTCCAAATATCTCCGCATCGGGAGTAAAAGAGACATAGGTACCATTCCCACTGGCGGTCGGAACGATTTCGCCATCATGCGAGATCACACCCTGCATGAATTCCACCCCCTTCATCTGTCCTTCCCTGAAACATTCCATGGCAAAGGAAGAAGAGAGTGCATTCACCGCTTTGATACCCACACCGTTCAATCCCACCGATTTTTTAAAGGCCTTTGAATCGTATTTGGCACCGGTATTCATCTTAGAGCAGACATCCTTCACTTTTCCCAGCGGCACACCACGACCATAGTCGCGTACCATCACACTCTCATTTTCGATGGTCACTTCGATGGTCTTGCCGTAACCCATCATAAATTCATCGATCGCGTTATCCAGCACCTCTTTCAGAAGGACATAGATCCCATCATCGTACGATGAACCGTCGCCCAGTTTCCCGATATACATCCCGGGCCGCCGGCGAATATGTTCCTGCCACTCTAATGTGACAATATTCTCTTCTCTATAGTTATTATCAGCTATTTGTATCTCTTTTTCTGTTTCGTTCACCTTTATTTCCTCTCTATAAATCTTTAATAAACACCCTGCGTCTTTTATGCTGCTTCGTCTCCAGGCCATTCCACATGGAGTGTACTTTACTGTTCACTTCCAGTTCGGGATTACTCTCAGCATATTCAAATCCCAACCGGTTGGCAGCCGGGATAAACTCATTAAACAACAGCGCATTCAACCCTTTCCCTTGATATTCGGGATCGACAGCAACCAGTAGCAGGTCAAGCACATTATTCCCTTTACCTTTTAATGCCTTGTAAAGATGGTACCATCCTGACGGCATGAATCGCCCCTTTGCTTTCTGGAGAGCCTTGGCGATACTGGGAAGCCCTATGCCCACACCCACCAGTTTATTGTCTTCCTGACGGATCACCAGCGTGAGGAATTCCAAACGAAGCAACGGGATATACATATCCACATAATAATCGATCTGCCTGTCGGTAAGCTCTACAAAACCATATAGCTCCTTATAGGCACGATTGAGTAGTTTAAAGATATCCCTCGCATAAGGCATCACATCCTTTTTACTCTGCAGATGTTTTATATCGAGCCCGGATCGCTTCTTCACTATTTCAGAAGCACGCAGGAAACGCTCCGGCATCTCCTTGGGGATGGAAATCAAAAATTCTATCCAGTCCTGATCCTTCACATACCCCATCCGCTCCATATGCTCCACATAATAGGGGTAGTTGTATATGGTCGACAAAGTACTAATCTGGTCGAAACCCTCCACCAGCATTCCCTCATGGTCGAAATCGGTAAAACCGAGCGGTCCGTGTATCTTCTCCAGACCTCGTGACCGGGCCCAGCTTTCGGCCGCCCCAAAAAGAGCATCCACCACCTCTTTGTCATCAATAAAATCGACAAAACCAAAGCGGGCATTCCGTTCGTTCCATATCTCATTCGCCTTGTGGTTGATAATGACACCGATCCGTCCCACAATCTCCTCATCACGGTACGCCAAGAAATAGGTGGCATCACAATGATCGAACGCCGGATTCTTACTCCAGTTGAGCGTGTCTCTCTCATCGTAAATCAACGACGGGACAAAATATTCGTTCCCTTCATAGAGATCGATACCGAATTGGATGAATTTTTTCAAATCCTCTTTCGTTCTGACTTTATTGATTATCACTGACATCTCTTTTCTGTAAATATGATTTTCATATGCTCGTTTCACACCGATGGCAAAGATAATGATTTTTTATATATCTCCCATCTGTCTATTACATCGCGTACATATTTAATTGTTTCGTCCGCCCTGAAATAGCCATTCTTGCAAACCGGGTCTGAGTAATATTGCTCCAAGCGTTTCAACTGGAGATACCTCTCTACATTGGCATCCCACACCCCATTATCTCCTCCATATTTTTCGGTGAGGGCCAAGGCGTCAAATATATGTCCGATTCCACCGTTGTAGGCTGCCAAAGCTATTTTTATCCTCTCATCAGGATTTTCAATAAAACGAAATGTATGGAGTAAATATTTCAGGTATTGTGCACCTGTACGTATATTTTTCTCAGGATCAAAAAGCTGGTCGCCCTCTAATCCCAACGAGGCGGCAGTGGCCGGCATCAACCCCATCAGTCCGATAGCACCCGCCCACGACTGCCCCTCCGTATCGAAAACAGATTCCTGATAGGAGACCGACGCAAGCAGCCGCCAATCGATACCCGACTCCTTCCCATAACGCTTGAATAAAGAGTCGAAAGGGGAAATGACACCATGGCCGGAGATCTCTCTGTAGGCAGGTCTTCGCCACTCTATGTATCCTTTGGTTTCTTCAAAATAACGCTTCATGATCCGCAGGAATGTGGGACCCGAAGAGCGACTTTCAATCCAACTGTCCAGTGAATCGGCAAGCAGGGGGGTATCTTTTCTCACCACCCACGAAGAACGCTGGTCGAAGCTCACCGGCAAGTTTACATTCAGATTTCCAAAATAGGTGTGGTTGAGCATAGCCAGATCATCATCGGCCACCGTATAGGCTATCTCCCCACGGGAGACCATCCGGATCAGATCTTCCACCACCACAGTATCGCCATCAATCTTCTCTATCCGGAGACCTCCCCCCAATTCGTTGTTCAGATTACTTATCCTGTCAAGGTATTTCGACTCATCAATCACTGTTACCTGCTTACCGATCAAACCGGTCACATCGACCAGCAAAGTATCCTCCCGTTCAGCACGTTGTATCAGCACCTGATGCGAGATCTGCTGCAGTCCGCAATAACGTATCGAGTCTTTCAGCGCATTGGTCACCGGCATACTATAGGCTATCAAGTCGGCCTCCTTATTCTGGAGCATCTGCAACATGGCGCCTGTATTTCCGGCCACTATGATCTCGGGAAACAAATTGTGATGCTTACAGAAATCGCGGATCATATCGTAATGATATCCCATCGGTTGATCCCGATATATGAAATAAGAAGTGGATGTGTTCAGGGTCAACACACGCAATGTGTCTGCCTGCAAGATCTGGGGAAAATCGTACACACTCCCCCGCCTGCTCCATTTTCCGCATGAGATACACAGGATGACGAGAAGCAATGAAAGCAACAGCACTCGTTTCATAGCCTTTTAGTTAAAGACGCAGCAAATATAGTGAAAGCCGATGGAAAATACAAGCTTGGAGTTGCCTTGCACAGCGGCACTTCATTTCCTGTTGGCAAAGTTACCAGATTGCGGCTGTATCCAATGGATTTGGAGGAATTTTATTGGGCCCTGGGTATGCAAATTCAGACAAAAGAGGCACATGATGCAATTGAAAACTTACGCCGTCCGCTTATTGCAAGCGATTTTAAAGATATTTTCCAACAATATCTTGCCGTTGGCGGAATGCCTGCCGTCGTTTCGGAATGGGTTGAGAGCAAAAATATCAGCCACGTAGAAATGATTTTAAAAAATATTCTTGCCGACTACAGAGACGATTTCAGCAAGCATACCACCAATGCCGAATCGCGAAAAATCGGCAATTTGTGGCGCAGCGTTCCTCAGCAATTTGCCAAAGAAAATCATAAGTTTACTTATAAAACCGTTGCACCGTCGGCGCGCGGTCGCGATTATGCGTTTGCTCTCGACTGGTTGCTCGATGCGGGATTAATTTACAAAATCGACCTCACGGTGCACGGCGACAAATTACCTCTTTCATTTTATTTCAACAATTCCGATTTCAAAATTTATGGGCTTGATGTCGGATTATTGCGGCAGTTGGCAGGTTTGTCCACTTCTGTTGTGATTGACGACGATAATATCTGGTCAAACTTTGGCGGCGCATTTGCCGAAAACTTCGTTTTACAGCAACTTCGTTCTTTGGGTTTCGACGAAACGTATTACTGGGCAAGTAACGCCGACAATCCTAACCAACCGAAAGGCAAAAGCGAACTCGATTTCGTTGTTTCAACGGAAAACTTGATTATTCCCATAGAAGTAAAATCGGGCGAACAGGTAAAAGCACAAAGCTTGCGCGTATTTCGCAATAAATACAATCCCGAATTAAGTATCCGCTTTTCACTTAAAGGATTGGATTACAACGAAGGGCTGCTGAATATACCATTATATTACTCGTTCTTATTCAACGACTTAATAGCACAAAAAAGAAGTTCGCCAAGTTCGTCATTTACATTTGTAAAAGAACAAAGTATCCAACCGTCCTCAAACGAGTAACCTGACATGGGTTCGAAAACATGGTCCGAATAGTCAAAATAACCATTGTCTTCACTTTTAAAAAGATAATTTATTAATTCATAATCAAATATTGAGCAAATAAGAAAAAATCACTATTTTTGTAGGGAATGTGCGTGAGTAGAGTAATGACAGTGAGTGTGTCATTTACAGTGAACCATTGAATTGAGAAGCATAATACCAAAAATGATATGAAGATGTCGCAATCAAAAATCAAGACCAATGAAACCCCGTCTCTTGATCCTTCTCCTTGCCTTATTCCTCGGTTCCACAGGTATGGCTCGGGCACAGCAACCCGGAGATTGGCGCAAATTCGTGGAACAATTAGCCGAGGAGGGGATGAATGAAGCCTCTATCGAAAAGATGTATGAAGAGCTATTGCAGTTGGAGAACGACCCCATAAACCTGAACACGGTCACCCGTGAACAATTGGAAAATTTCCCGTTACTCTCTATGGAAGAAGCGGATGCTATCTTCCATTTTTTAGAAAAAAACCGCCCCATTTACACCCTGTTCGAATTAAGAAACGTACCGTACCTCGATCTCAAAACCGTAGGGATGATTCTTCCCTTTTTTCATATAGGAGAAACGGAAAAAAAAGAGACCCGCCTACAGGCAAACGACCTACTAAAGTATGGCCGTCATGAAGCACAACTGCGTTTCGACAAGACCTTGACGCAACGTGCCGGCTATGGCGAGTTTCCGGACAGTCTCCTTGCACGGTACCCCAACCGCAAATACCGGGGGGAAGATTTTTACACCTCCCTCCGCTATTCTTTCGGTTACCGGAATAAGATGCAGATAGGGGTTACAGCTGAAAAAGATGCCGGAGAGCCTTTTTTCAAGCCGGACTATCCGAAAGGGTATGATCATTATGGTTTTCATCTGATTATAAACGATATGGGATGGTTGAAAACAGTTGCTTTAGGAGATTACCGGCTCTCTTTCGGTCAAGGTTTGGTGCTGAACAATGATTTCATGATCAGCAAATCATGGAGTACCGATAATATTGCGCGACGGACGCTACAACCCAAACGCCATTTCTCCACAGCCGAAGAGGGCTTTTTCAGGGGAGCCGCAGCTGTAGCCGGATTTGGGAATTTCGCCATCACCGCCTTCTACTCCCACAAAGGAATTGACGCCAACTTGTCGGACGATGGAGATATCACCTCATTCAAAACAGACGGGTTGCATCGTACCCCACTTGAAATTGAGAAGAAAAAAAATACGCGTGAACAGGTGGGCGGTGCCAATCTCAATTTCCGGAAGGAGCGGCTGCAACTGGGCGTAAGCGCTATTTTTCACCGATACAACAGGATGTACAACCCCACACTTCGGGATTACAACTTTTACTATCTGAGGGATTTCTCCAACTTCAATGCCAGCATCGACTACTCTTACCAGCTTCCCGGATTGATTTTCGCAGGTGAGACAGCCATTGCCAAAAATGGAGCAGTCGCCACCTTAAACACCCTGCAGTACCGCTTCTCCGGCAACCTGTCGTTTTCACTCCTCCACAGACATTATCCTATCTCTTACAACGCCTTGTACGCCCATGCATTTTCTGAGGGAGGCAGCACACAAAATGAGCGTGGCCTATATATCGGCACTGAATTCCGCCCTCTCCCAAAATTCTCGGTGACCGCCTATGCCGATTTTATCCGGTTCCCCTGGTTAAAATATAATATCGACGCACCATCGAACGCAGTCGATCTCTATTTTCTGGGAAGCTATACCCTGTCGCGTCAATCCTTTCTGGAAGCACGTTACACATACAAACAAAAGGAGAAAAATAGCGCCTGGCCCGATGAGAAAAGCCGGTCGGTACTCCCCTACGCTACCCATAAGTTCCGGCTGAGGTACGCTCACGACCTCCGCAGCGGATGGAATTTCCGTACCACCGCAGATATGGCGCATTACAAGGAAAAGCATTTCCCTGCCGAGAACGGATGGATGATCTCACAAAATATCGGTTACCGGGGAAAAGGAGCACTCACCGGAGATGCCTATCTGGCGTGGTTCAATGCCGACACCTACGAGGCGCGGCTCTACTCCTACGAACGCAATCTGCTGAACACCTTTTATATGCCCTCTTTCTACGGAAAGGGATGCAGGATAGCCCTCTCTGCAAAATATGCGATCACGAAAGATCTCACATTTTCCCTCAAATTCGGACATACTCGCTACTTTAACCGCGACACCATCGGCAGCGGAACTGAACTGATCGACGGAAATAGCCGCACCGATCTCTTCAGTTATCTCAGATGGGTGTTCTAAACAAAATCTCTTCTCCCCGATCTTTTGAAAAGGGGTGTGATTCCTAATGAAATGCCAAAATCGCGTCATTAGCAATATTTTTTGTACTTTTGATCACAAAAATCAGATAAGAGATGCCCACCCCACTTCTTCAAATTGACCGACTGACCAAAAGTTTCGGTGACCTGATATTATTCAACGACATCTCTTTCGGCGTTGCCGAAGGTGATAAGATAGGGTTGATCGCCCCCAACGGATCGGGTAAGACCACCCTGCTGAATATAATATCCGGCAAGGAGCCGTATGACAGCGGGAGGGTGGTATTCCGCAACGATATCCGGCTGGCATATCTGGATCAGTCGCCCACTTTCGACCCCGATATGACAGTGATGGAGAGCTGCTTCACTACCGACAGCGAAACGGTGAAGTTGATCGCCCGCTACGAAGAGGTAATCTCCTCCGGAAACCAAGAAGGGCTGGATGAATTGCTCGCCGGGATGGATCTGCATAACGCATGGGACTACGAACAACGGATCAAGCAAATACTGACGCAACTAAAGATCACCGATTCCAGACAGAAGATTGGAGAACTCTCCGGCGGACAAGTAAAACGGGTGGCACTGGCCAATGTGTTGATCAGTGAGCCGGATCTGCTGATCATGGATGAGCCGACCAACCACCTCGACCTGGAGATGGTGGAGTGGCTCGAAGAGCATCTCACACGCAACAACATCACCCTGATGATGGTGACGCACGACCGCTATTTCCTCGACCGTATCTGCAACCAGATATTGGAAATCGATGAAAAGAGTATCTTATCCTATAAAGGCAACTATTCCTACTATTTGGAAAAACGGGATGAGCGGATCATGGCACAGAATGCCGAGACCGAGAAAGCCCGGAACCTGCTGCGGAAAGAGCTGGAGTGGATGCGCCGCCAACCACAGGCAAGGGGTACCAAAGCCAAATCGCGTATCGACGCGTTTTATTCACTCGAAGAGAAAGCCCAACAGAAGAGGGATGGAGAGAATATCCGACTGACCGCCAAGGGAAGCTATATCGGTAAGAAGATCTTCGAAGCTACCGAAGTCAGCAAACGGTTCGGCGACATCAGGATCACCGAGAAATTCAACTATATCTTCACCCGTTACGAAAAGATGGGGATCGTGGGAAATAACGGTACCGGGAAATCCACTTTCGTAAAGATGCTGCTGGGTCTGGAAGAACCCGACAGCGGCCATTTCGATATCGGCGAGACGGTCAATTTCGGCTATTACAGCCAGGAGGGACTACAGTTCAACGAACAGACAAAAGTGATCGATGTGGTACAGGCCATCGCCGAAGTGATCGACCTGGGCGATGGACACCGCCTGAACGCCTCCCAATTCCTGCAACATTTTCTATTCCCACCGGAGAAGCAGCACAACTATGTCTATAAACTCAGCGGAGGAGAGAAACGGCGACTTTACCTCTGTACGGTATTGATCAAAAATCCCAATTTTTTGGTGCTGGATGAGCCCACC
>JAAYFR010000300.1 GCA_012728155.1 Bacteroidales bacterium
CTCAAGAGCAGCTCTGTATTGTTCGGGCAGCGCTGATATTTTGGTTTCCCACTGATTAAGCGAAGTGTGCCGGAGTTCGTTGTTTACACCCCGTGCGTCTAATTCCCTTATTTCAGGTTTTGAAAGCAATTGATGTCTCTGCAATATGGCATGTTTCTCTTCCGGTATCAATTTTTTGAAATACTCATTGCTTTGCAGCCCATCCATCTCTTTCTCATAAATATCCAAGTATCTCTGCTTTAATCCATTGAGCAAACCTTTCAAAAAGTCGCTTACTTTACCCAGCAAGGGTTCAATTAAGTCTGGTTCATGAAACAGCAACCGATCGTTTCGTACCGCCTCGATATCTTCCATCAGTTTTTCGGCTTCATCGCTAGCCGGAGTACGCTCTTCCAGGTCGGTAAGCAGTTCCCATAATGGCATTCGCTTTTTTAAAACAGTTTCTTTCTGTTGCCATTCCATGAATTTGGCAGACAAATCGGCCTGTTCGTCCAGTATTCTGCGCAGGCGTTCATTCCCATCTAAGTTTTCAATCTCTTTGATAAATTGTATATTGATGGGCTCCGGTAATGGAGCTTGACCACTTACAGATTCAGCCAGATTTTTTAAAGATGACAGGAAAGATACCGACGCTGCCAATTCTTCATTGGGTTTACAGGTAATTCCTGCATCCTGATAAATTTTTCGAAGCTTAATTTTTTCGGCTGCCGAGATGGTATGTACTTCCTTTTTGAAGGTAGCTGCATTCATATTTGCCGGTTTCAGGTTAGCTTCGGAAGTCGAAATCACCTCGGCATTTTTCAGTGCAAATAGGATGGTGTCAATGGCATCCTGGCTCCACCCATAGGGCGATTTCATAAAATGGCCGCGAATTTCCCTTCCGTTTTTTGAACCGTTTCCAATAAATCGTAACATGTCAATCGATGTCGGATGGTCTTTTACATCGCCATTGTAATTGATTCTTTTTAAAGCTTCGGTATCGCCTTCCTGAGCCTTACGCAGTGCTTTGTCCCAATCCTTATAATCGGCTTTGTTTTTGAAATCGGTGAATTGGCGATCAGCAATACTGTATAGAGCACTTTCAATATTTTCGCGCAAGGTGCCTGAATTCACTTCAGTGCCTCCTGCGAGAAAAACTAATGACTCCTCATAAATTTTATCAATGATATCCTGAATAGATTTAAGCGCATTTGACATTCGGGTTTCCATTCCTTTTTTTGCCTGTTGGCCCTCCGGAGAACCGGGTAACCCTTTTATATCAATGGTATCTTTTGCTGCGAGATATTTTACTATTTCACTCCTAAGGTCAGCATCTCTTAGCTTTTTCAGATAAATATATGCCAAAGGGACATCCGGCTTTTCGCTTCGTATTTCATTCAACACAATGGCTTCATTTTCCAGCCAGCCATCCCGGAGCCATACATTAAGACGGCTTTCGGTGTTTGGCCTTTCCATTTTGTTCCAAATCTCAAAATCACGCTTAAGTTTCGAGTTTCCATGCAAAATGTTGATGGTTTTGGTTTTATCCTTAAAAAGCTCGAGCACTTTCGTTTGACGTAAATTCTGTATTTTATCCTCTCCTTTGGCATTAATTGCCACTGCGTTCTTGGTGTATTCCTGCTCCCATTCCGAGCCTTCTTTGGTTTGCAATTTAAATTCATCGCCTACAGCCATCAACACCTTATCCTCTTCCACCAATTTTTTCAGTAAATTCCTTACTCTGTTCCTGAATGCATCGGTGGGTTCATTCAGGTTGTCTATGAGCAAGTCGGCAATGCTACTTGCATCCGATTTTGGAAGAGAAGCATGTGTGTCCCTGGGTAATTGCTCCAACAGAAAAACTACACTTAATATTCTCCCTTCAAGCTGTGCGTCTCCTCCTTTGGCTTTCCTTTCCTCAATCAGATTATTAGTTTCCTGCAACAGCAATGCGCCTTGTAAGAGGTCTCTCTGTTTTTGTTCAAAAATAAAATCACCGGGTATTATATGTCCTAATTCTTTATCAGCTATTATTTTTACGCTGTCATTCACAATCCGGATTTGGCTTCTTAACTGTCCGGTTGTGCCGGCAACGTCCACAACCTGAAGAATTTTTTTCCAGAATTTTCTAACAGGTGGAATTAATGGATAATCAGCAACGGCTGTTTGCCTGTCTTCACTGGTATAGCCAAAAGTTGTTCCTTCCAAAACCCGTGAAATCTCTCCCATCGAAGATTCTATTTTACCATCTATTGAGGAAATAACAGATGGTTTCTTTTCTAGAATGGTTTTACGAGTAACTGTTTCGACATCGGTATCAGAAAGAAGAACTTTAACAGAAAAACGATCCTGCAGAGGTTGTAGCTGAGGCGTTTCAGCCAGCGCATTCTGACCGGTGCCAACCAACAGCAACTTCCCTTCAAAACTACTGCAAACATCTTGTGCCAGGTTTTGAATGTCAATAGTTTTATTTCCGTCCTGTCCGATAAATTGCTGAACTTCGTCTAAAACGATTATTGTGCAAGGTATTTTATCACCATAAAACAATGGGAACACTTCTGTTTTCAGCGTATTTATGAATTCATCACGGCTAATGGTTTCCTGACGTTTGAAGTTGATTTTAAAATTCTCTTTTACTTTCGCTTCATTCTCAGCAAAATCCGGTTTAATTTGCAAAATTGCTTTTGCAAGTGCAGAAGAGACAAATAAGTTTTCATATTCCTTTACGAAGTCTTTTCCCTGTGCTTCAATAATGTTTTTGAGGTCATCGTAAATGCCTTCTTGTTTTGCCCAATAAACAAATTTGAAGTGGTGGTATTGAGGTGGTAATCCCAATGCATTGAGTACCAATTGCAAAAACGAATACCGTATGTCAGTGGAAGGGAAATCCTTTAAAGTGCCGACAATAGATAATTTGCCATGAATCTCCTGTTTCCTTTCTAATTCAACAAACAGATCTTTAATATCCTGAGGCAAGGGTTTTATTGTTCTGGCAGTTTCTCCATTTTGAAATTTATAATCTTGCCATAAATACCCCAGCATTTTTACTAAATGTGATTTACCACTGCCAAAAAAACCGCTCACCCACACAGCAGGTTGTTTAGGTTGATCTATATACTTTAAATAAGTATCCAGTATCCTGTACAATCCTTTCTGATATTCGCCCTCACAGACGAATGTTTTCAATTCATGTCTTAAAGTTGCTAATCCATTGTTGTCTTTGGAAATATTAATTTCTACTACACCATCATTTAAGAGGTTGTTTTCTTTGGGGTTAAGATTAAAAAGTTCCTTATTCTTCATATTTATCTATTTAAGCGGTTATTGGTCTTGCTAAATAACTCCAGCCATCCCTGGCATTAAGCAATCTAAATTGATTTTTTTCAAATTCACCCGGGAAGAACACAAGCAGTCTGCCTTTTACTTCACCGGCAATTGAATTTAGAATATCTGAAAGTCTGGCAAATCCCAAAAGAGAAGCCACATCTGTAAATGCTACTACTGTTTCGTTGTCAATTTGGTGATTTCTTATTTTTTGTATGGTGTTTTCGATTGCAAAAGCTTTAAAATCAAATTCCAATTGGTCTATGAGTGATTCCGGGTCACTAAAATATTCTTCTCTGTATTCATGTGAAGCCATCCAGTCCGGGAAACAATCTTTGAAAGAAATTCTCACCCATTTTTTCCCTGCCTTTTTTGTGGTGTTCTCAAAATCAATGAGTCGAAAATCTACTTTTCTTTGGCTATCGGGGTCATATACCAGGAACCATATTCGTTCCTGAGCAGACAAAGTTTCTTGCCACTTGCCACTTACTACTTTTTCGTAAGCTTGAATCAAGCCATCAATATTATTTGCCATTTTGTATTGTCTTTAGTTGATTTTCAAATGAAATTACTGTTACATTTCCACCATACTGATACTGAAGGAAGTCCCTTTTAGATGCTTCTATTATTAACTCTTTAATTTCTTCACTATCCAGGGCTAATGCCTTAACCCATTTACTTCTAAGAATATATTCCCCTCTGTCGCCATGGAGGTAGGACATGAACAGTGCAAATGCAACCGTATAGTAATCATGTCTCTGCTGCACTCTTATGTTTTTAACTTTGCCTTGAATATAGCCTGCCTGTTTCCAGGAGCTGGCGATATTTTGTGCTGCGCTTCGCCTTGTATTGTCAGAATATCTGCCGGGGTGGTATTTCTCGATATTTGCATCTAAATTCTCAATGGGAACTCTTTCTCCAACTTTGGTATTTACCACTACATCAATACTCTCTTCCAGTAAAAAATCATTGGATAAAGCATACAATAAAGCGAGAATGCTTTTCTTTTCGTTGTCCACTAAAGACCAGTAATGTTTAAAGCACTTAAACACTAAATTATCCTTATCAAACCCATATAGCTGCTTTAGATATTGATTTGTTTTTATTAAGTTGGTATTGGAAAGTTTGTTGGTAACATTTGAATTAAAAATTTCATCGAAATCTGCACCTTCCATTGAATGACTCATTACTTGAGAAAGCTCTGCAAACATGATTGTTCTTGAGGTGTGTATGGTTTTATTTTGTTTCATATTCTTTTATGATTGCTCTTGAAAAAAGATACTTAGCTATTAGATATTCACCATTGTCGGGGTCTTTGAAGAATTCATCTTTGATTCTTAGAGTTTTTTTGTGTGGTGGGTAAAAAAATAAAACACATTTGGGTCGGCAATGAGTATCGGGTTATTTGTCTGTCAGTTTCGTTATCCATTCCAAGTTTAATATTCAATTTTCATTTGTTAAATTTGCAGTGTCGTTATCTTTTCTCCGCTTGTACAACATCGTGAACGCAGCATCACGCAAATATACGCAATAATAATAAAAAAAAATCAGTTGTTTCAATAAAATAAAACAGATTTTACCCCTTTGTGAAACAGTTGATTGAAGATAGATATTTTTTGCGTATCTCAAGTTATTATACAATCTTTCGGCTCAAAGGGAGGTTTTAAAAGTATTTTTTATGTATATAAAATAGGTATATATAGGTTTTACGGATAGAATATGTGGTGCCACTCGATAATTGGATGAATTGTAGATTTTCTAAGTTTGCACGACATGGAAACTTAATTCCTTTGTATTTCCGAATCTCCGTTGTTTTACTTAATTTTGTCTTACACTCAAATAATTGGCCTCAAATAATTGCCCTTTAACAGGGTGTCATATATTGTGATCAGATGGATAACAGTCAACTGGCATTTGAATTTGCACTACATACCAACCGGAATCTGTTTATTACCGGTAAGGCGGGGACGGGAAAGACCACCTTTCTGCGCCGACTGAAAGAGATCACCGGGAAGCAGGTGGCGGTGGTGGCGCCGACCGGTGTGGCGGCGATCAATGCGGGAGGGACTACCATCCATTCGTTTTTTCAATTGCCGCTCACCCCTTTTGTGCCCACACCTGAGGGGGGGAAGCAGCTGATCAGTCAGACACGGATGCGGAGACATCGCCGTCGGGTATTACAGGAGCTGGAGCTGTTGGTGATCGATGAGATCAGCATGGTGCGGGCCGATCTGCTGGATGCCATCGATGCTTCCCTGCGCCATTTTCGCTACCGGGGCGACCAGCTTTTTGGTGGTGTGCAGGTTATCTTTATCGGCGACATGTTTCAGCTCTCACCGGTGGCGAAAGAGGAGGAGTGGCGGTTGCTGTCGGAATATTATCAGAGTCCCTATTTCTTCCATAGTCGGGCGATTATGCAGGATTCTCCAGTTCACATCGAATTTGAGAAAATTTACCGCCAGACAAATCACAATTTTATAGGGCTGTTGAATGAGATCCGGAATGACTGTCTTTCAACCGATAGTTTCCGGATGCTCGAGCAACGCTACGATCCGCAGTTCATACCCCCGGAGGAGGATGATTATATTGTCCTCACCACCCATAACTACAAGGCGGATCAGATCAATAATCGGGAGTTGACCAAATTGAAAGGAGAGACCCACCGGTTTGCCGCCAAGATCGACGGAGATTATCCCGAGAGGAACTACCCTACCGAGCCGGTATTGGAGTTGAAGCCCGGGGCAAAGGTGATGTTCCTCAGGAATGACAACGAGACAGGACGTTTCTATAATGGCAAGAGGGGTGTGGTGGATAGGTTTGATGGCGACCGTATCATTGTCTGTTGTGATGAGAATGAGTATATCGAAGTGGAACGCGCTGTGTGGGACAATATCGGCTACTCGACCAATCCCGAGACAAAGCAGATAGAGGAAAATAGCTTGGGACGTTTTACGCAATATCCGCTGCGGCTGGCATGGGCGATCACCATCCACAAGAGCCAGGGGCTGACCTTCGACAAGGTGGTGATCGATGCGGGACAAGCTTTTGCGGCGGGACAGGTGTATGTGGCGTTGAGCCGTTGCCGCTCACTGGAAGGAGTCGTGCTGTGGAGCAAGATACACTCCGACGCTATCCGTAACGACCGCCAGATTATAGACTACGAAAGGAATAAGTTGGATGCCGATATGCTGGAAAATCAGTTGGAGGAGTCGCGTAAGGCGTACCGCTCCCATCTTCTGCTTTCGGTCTTCGATTTCATGGGCCTCTTGTCGCAGCTCAGGCGACTCTCCTCCCGTATAAAGGAGTGGGGGGAGTCATTCAATAAGGAGACACAACCCTATTTACAAAAAGCAGAGCAACAACTGGAGGAGATGGAACGGGTGGCGGCAAAATTTCAGTTACAGCTGAAATCAATCGTTCAGCAGGCAACTGTCGATGAAGTGCATCTGGGAAACCGTCTGAGCGCTGCCGCCGATTTTTTTATCGAGAAAATCGACCTGCTGATCGGAGAATTGCGGAAATCGCCCGCATCGACCGACAGCCGCGCACATGCCGCGGAGTATAATGAGGTGATGCAGGATACCTTTTCCGATCTGGCGTTGAAAAGGCATCTCCTTTATAAGTTAAAATCTGAAACGACGATTGAAGCCTATTTCAAGGCGAGGAACAGTTTCAGACTTCCTTCATTCAGTGTGAATGCCTATGGCGTGGAAGCTTCGGATAAATCGGAATTGTCGCATCCCGGTTTATATCGACTGTTGCTGGAGGAGCGGAATAATATCTGTGGACCGCGGAATTTGCCCATTTATCTGGTGGCCGGTAGTAAGACCCTTTACGAGATGGCCGAATATTTGCCCCGGAATAAAAAGGAGTTGCTCCAAATTTCCGGTTTCGGGCCAGCCAAAGTGGAGAAGTATGGAGAAACATTCCTCTCCATCATCCAGGATTATTGTGAAAGGCATGGTTTAGCCTCCCGCATACCTGAGAAGGGAGCGTCAAAAAGAAAACGGAAAGAGAAAAAGGAGAAGAAGCCAAAGAAGCAGAAAGGAGACAGCCGTCGGTTAAGCCTGGAGATGTTCCGTGCGGGAAAAACGGTAGAAGAGATCGCTGAAGAGAGGGGGTTGGCTCTGTCGACCATCGGTACCCATCTGGCGCAATATGTGGAGACGGGCGAACTGAACATCACCGATTTTATTCCACGGGAGCGGTTGCGTCTGGCGGAAGAGAAATTGAGCGC